>CAYVXP010000041.1:6702-7001 GCA_964455165.1 uncultured Gammaproteobacteria bacterium | reverse complement strand
CCGACCTAAGCCCCTAAATCCCCCTTGACAGGGGGACTTTTAATAATCCTCCCCTGTTAAGGGGAGGCTGGAGGGGTTAAAAAAGGGCGGGGTTAGGTCGGCGTTTTTTCCTTATACCTTATTTATGTAGTATAATAATAAGGTAATTAAAATATAAAAATTATGAAAAAGTTATTATTCTTTTGTTCTTTCTTTCTACTTTTAGGATTGGCTAATGTAGCCAGGGCGGCTTCAATCGAAGTTACTTATCCTAATGGAGGTGAAGAATGGATAGGCGGTCAAACTTATGAAATTAAATG
>CAYVXP010000041.1:0-6692 GCA_964455165.1 uncultured Gammaproteobacteria bacterium | reverse complement strand
TAAATGGAATCATCAAAATTTAGCTTCCGTAGCTATTATTCTTCAAGATCCTAATGGAAATCAAGTTCAGAATATCGCAACAGTTAATTTGGAGCAAGGTTCAACACAAGGTTCATATAATTATACAGTGCCGTATCAACGGAATGGGAAAAACTATTTTACAGTGTATTTAATAGGTTATCCTGTGTCAGGAGAGAATGGTCAACCCAAGGATGGAAGCAATGGTTTATTTTCAATAAAGCCAAGTTTATCTATTGAATTACTCACTGATTTTTCTAAAGCTTTAATTTTGGATAATGAATATGTAATTAAATGGAAATTTAATCCAGACACTAGTTATGGTGTTAATTTAGATTTGTATAAAGATGGGAAAAAACTTGGTAATTTTAGCTCTCAGCCGGGTTATTTTGCCAAAAGTAATACATGGGACATGACATATTTTAAAGATAGTACAACTAAGATCAAACCAGCAGAAGGTGATAATTATCAAATTAATATTTATATACCTAAATCAGACTATCAATATCCAATAGAGATATTTTCAGATAATTTTTCTATTGTTTCTTATGATTATGATAGCGTAGTATATCCGGGTTATACTTTGAGTCTAGAAACTCAAAATGTTAATGTAGGAGTAGTTTATTTGCGAACAATTTCTAAGGGTAAGGCTGGTGAACCTTATTATATTGATCTATATGGAACAAAAAAGTTGATAGGTGGAGAAAGTACAAAGTTTATAATTAAGCCCGATATAAAAATTACGGGTCGAAGTTCACTTTCTTTGCCTGTAAATTTGAAAGTTTTTGGAGATATGGATTATAAAAAATATGAGTATGGTTTATTAGTTTGTTCATCATTTGATGGCTGTGTTAGCGGCTCAACTAATTCAATAGTAATGAATTTAGGCGGTAATGGTGATGTAGATGAGCCAATCGATAAGCCCACTGTAGAAAAAATAACCACAGAAAAGCCCACTATAGAAAAACCTACAGTACCAGCGACCAGGGTGGATAGCTATCTCACTAATCGTCTCCGAGGTAAGATTCTTCTCCAAGTAGAAAGTCACGGTGAAGCTTGGTATGTGCGCCCAGATAATGGTAAGCGTATATATATGAAAGATGGAGTTGCGGCTTATGGTCTGATGAGAAATATCGGACTAGGTATAACTAACGCAGATTTGAAAAAAATACCAATAGGTATTGAAAAAAGATTTAATTGCGCTGATAGTGATGGGGATGGATTGTGTGATAAGCTCGAAGCGGGCCTAGGTACAGATCCAAACAAGAAAGATTCAGATAATGACGGTCATGACGATGGCACAGAAGTGCAGAGTAATTATGACCCACTGAGTACCCAAAAATTATTATATAATAATAGCCTTATAAATAGATTAAAGGGTCAAATACTTCTTCAGGTAGAATCTCGCGGTGAAGCTTGGTATATCAATCCAGATGATGGCAAAAGATATTATATGCCGGATGGACCAGCTGCCTATGAGATTATGAGGTTTTTGAGCCTAGGTATTAGTAATAATAATTTATCAGGTATTGATACAGAATAAATATATTAAAAAAACACTCAAATTTACTTGGGTGTTTTTTTGTGCTTGTTATATGAACTTATTATTATTTATAGTATAATAATAGCGTAAATTAAAATTTATGAAAAAAATCTTAAAGATAATCGCTTTGATTATCTCTGGTATAGTTGGCATTATTATAGTAACTGGTATTATAATTTATATTTTTGTGCCACAGTGGTACTTGATTGCTTTCACCAAACAATTTATTGTTCATGACAAGTTGTTGACCAATGATTATGCTAATACCATCATGTTTACTAGGGTCACAGAAAGAACTGTGCCTGAATCTTCTCTGCCAATAGCAAGATATATTACTGAAAATGGTGTAAAAATTGGCGTACCATTTAAAACAGTACCTCAAATCAAAGACGTGCCTGGCGGGGGTAGGATTTATGAGTTTGAAAATAAAACATACGTCTTTATTATGAAAGACGCCATAGTAAATCTATTAGGTCAAATAACAAACGACAAAAAAAATGATCTGTCTCCTATTTTTGGTCAACAAGCAATGAGCTCTAATTTTGAGTTTTTAAAAAAAATATATAATATGACACCTGATGATCTTACTTTTAAATCTAGCTCTGCTGAAGCTGTTGCGCTAGGTACCGGATTATCATTAAAAGCAGGCACATCGATAGCGACTGGCCCCGGCAAAGTAAGTATTGTGGCGTTTAAGAGTCAAAAATTTAAGGGTATACAATGGACTAGTGGCGATGATATAAAAAGTGTTGTGATACATATTGATGACATACCATCAATTAGACTTGCAAAGATGACTCAAGAGGAAATTGATACAGTCATCAATTCAATAGAAATTGTTAAATAAATTTTTCAACCAAAAAACACTCCAATTTCTTAGAGTGTTTTTTAATTTAATTTATTGTTTCAGCGCTTCATCAATCTTACCGTATTTTATATCTCTCTCATCTAGCTCAAAGTCTATATGAGGAGTGCCACGCATAGTCAGATTGCGACCAATTTCTTTTTGGACATGGCCAGCAAATTTTTTGATGGCTTGCAGACCAGACCCAAGATGATTGGTGGGGATGATGCTGACATAGGCGGTGGCATTTTTCAGGTCCGGAGAAATAGTGACTTCAGTGACAGAGATCAAGGTACCCATGGGCGGTTCGAAGTCGCGTAGGATGATGTTGTTGATTTGCTGACGTAGATATTCAGCTACTTGGGCTGGACGCTTACTCATAGCTTTCTTCAAAAAATTCTAAAGTATCACCGACGGCAATGATTGGATCACCTTGGTACTCGATACCAGCTTCGTTGCCAGCCACTACCTCGTTGGCCGCTTGCTTACCAGACTGGAGCTCGATGATTTTACCGACTGCTTCCATCTCACCATTTTTGAGGACTTTGACGCCACATTTTTTGACGATCATACCCTCGACTATTTTACCGCCGACGATCATACTATTTTTCTGTGACTTGAAGATGGCTAGGACTTGCATCTTACCGATGATCTTGTGAACAGTTTTTTTAGCTTTGATAGTGATCAAGCGTTTTTCTATATCTTCGAGTAGTTTGTAGATGATATCAAAGTAGAGGATGGTAGCACCTTTTTCTTGAGCGAGACTGATGATATTTTTATTTTCTTTGATATGAAAACCGACCAAGATAGCTTGCTGAGCCACAGCATTGAGGACATCAGCTTCATTGATGAGGCCGAGACCTTTTTTGACGACTTGGATCTTGGCACCAGGGACTGATATTTTTTTCAATGACTCTTCGACTGCTTCAGCCGAGCCCAAGACATCAGACTTGATGATCAAGCGCAAATTGGTAGCACCTTCTTCGCTGTTGTCAGTCTTGTTGTTGTTTTGGCTGTTGTTGATACCAGCTGGGCGGAAGTTATTATCAATATTTTTGATCTTGGTGTTGTAGGTTTTTTTATCAACGATCACTTCCAAGATTTCACCAATCTGTGGTAGTTGGCGGAGGCCGAGGATTTTTACTGGCGTAGCTGGACCGACGGAACTTTGATTTTGGCCTATCCAGTTTTTCAGCATTTTGATCTTACCAGGTACTTGGCCAACGACAATCATATCACCGATACTGAGCGTGCCAGCTTGGACGAGGACAGTAGCGACTGGTCCTTCGCCTGGATCGAGATGTGACTCAATGATAGTACCGACGGCTGGACCGGTGGCATCAGCCTTGAAGTTTTCCATATCAGCGACCAAGAGGATCAAATCTAATAATTCAGAAATACCTTCTTTTTTTAAAGCGGAGATTGGCTGACAAATTACTTTGCCACCCCAATCTTCTGGCATCAAATTGATCTCTACTAGTTGTTGTTTGAGACGATCGATGTCAGCACCGGGTTTGTCTATCTTATTGATGGCGATGATAAATGGTAAATTTTCTTTTTGGATGACAGAGATACTTTCTAGAGTCTGTGGTTGGAGACCATCATCAGCAGCGACGACTAGGATAGCGATATCAGCGACTTGGCCACCGCGAGAGCGCATGGCTTTGAAGGCTTCGTGTCCAGGAGTATCGAGGAAAGTGATAGCTCGATCGTGAGCGACTACTTGGTAGGCACCGATGTGTTGAGTGATACCACCAGCTTCTGAAGCTACGACATTGGTCGAGCGGATAGCGTCGAGTAATTTTGTCTTACCATGGTCGACATGGCCCATGACTACGACTACTGGTGCTTTGGTATCAGCGGCAGTGCGGGTGGATAATAGCTGAGCTAATTTTTCTTTGTTGCTAGTTTCTTCTTCGGCTGCTTGGTTGCTCTTGATGACTTTGAAGCCTAGGTCTTCAGCAATAATAGTAGCAGTATCAAAATCTACTTTTTCATTCAGAGAAACCATGACGCCGTTTTTCATGAGCTCACCCATCAGACGAGCGACTGGCATTTTCATGACTTCAGCCATATCTTTGACCACAATAGTTTCACCGATAGTGATTTCTTTTTGTTCGGTGGTGACTACTTTGTCTTTGTCACGAATTTCAGTGATGCTAGATTGACTCTCTTTAAAAGCTTTTTTTCTTTCAGCTTTTTTCCAAGCGTCAATGATTTTTGGGACCAAATGGTCATTGACTTTGATGGCTTTGGCGCCGATATCAAAACCAAGCTCTGGCAATTTTTCCAGCAGCTCGTTGGTAGTAACTTTTAGTTGTCTAGCTAGGGCACTTGTATTCATTTGGCTGTTATATTAGCCCATAATTTACTATATTTTGGACAAAAAGTCAATATTTACTGAAACCACCTTCCAGGTCACCCTCCGGGTGACCTGGAAGGTGGTTTCTATTTATCCTCAAATTCTTGACATTTAGGTCAGCTTGATATAAATTTAGTAGTTAAAAATAACATAAAAATGGAAATTGGTGTCAAAGAGTTAAATAATTTATTATCAAAAGCTAACAATATTTTGATTACTGGACCGCAAGATCCGACTACGGATATTGTGGCGACCGCTGCTGCTTGGCAGATGTTTTTACGTGAGCAAGGCAAGGTAGTGGATATTTGTTTGACTGGCCAATATCAAACTTGGAATTTTTTGCCTAGCACTTTGCTTATCAAAAATGATTTGAGTGATGCTAATAAGTTTCAAATAATTTTGGATACTAGCAAAATAGGAGTCAAACAATTTAGTTATGACATGGTAGATGAGGAGTTGCGGATAAATATTTTGCCAGACAAAGGAAATTTTTCTAGTCAGGATGTCAAAATAGAAAAAGGCGACTTAGCCTATGACCTAGTGATCACACTGGGTGTCACCAGTCTAGAAGTCTTGGGTAATACTTTTTCTGAACATCGACAATTTTTTCATGATACTACTATTATCAATATTGATCGTTCTATTTTGAACGAAAATTTTGGCCAGCTCAATATCGTGGAGCTCAATTCTACTTCTTTATCAGAGATTAGCTATTATTTTTTTCAAGATAAGTTAAACAAAGACATTGCCACTTGTCTTTTGGCTGGCATCATCTCCGCGACCAACAGTTTTCAGTCACCACTAGTGACGCCAGCGCTACTAGAGGTCGCCAGTCAGCTGATAGTGGGAGGAGCAGATAGACACAAAATCATCGAAGGTCTCTATCGCACCAAAGATATAGTGACTCTGAAAAATTGGGGTCGTATTTTGTCTCGTTTGAAGCAAAAGGGTCAGATAATATTTTCACACTTAGAACATGCTGATATCGATACTTTGCCACAGGACTTCCAGGAGCTAGTCCGAGATCTGATGCTATCTACACCGGGCACCAGAGTAGCTATCATCTTTTATCAAATAGAGTTAGAAAAAACGGAAGCGTGGCTTTACTCCGTAGATAACATAAATGTTTTGGACTTTATCAAAGAGCTGAATCCACAGGGTAGTAAAAATGTAGCCAAAATCACCCTGGAGATGTCTTTGGAAAAGTCTCGAGAATTGTTAGTCGCTAGAATCTTCGAAGCTACGAAATTATTGGGTAGCCAATAGACCGCTTCACAAAACACTAATCTTTAATTATAATACTTTCAGCGAGGGTATATTTAATTTTTTCATATCATCGTCCCGTAGCTCAGCTGGTTAGAGCACGACTCTTATAAAGTCGGGGTCCTGGGTTCAAGTCCCAGCGGGACGACCAATCAAATAAAAAATAAGACTGTTTTGGCAGTTTTTTTATTTTTCTCAAATATGCTAAAATTACCTATACTATGAAAGATGTCTTGAATAAAAAACTTGAATACTTTGCGACGCTTGATTCGTTCGAAGTTTTAGCGCTATTGGAAAGTAGTGAAAAAGGTTTATCAGACAGCACAGCTCTGAAACGCCACGCTACTTGTGGCTACAATACTATTGAAGAAAAAAAGGATTTGAATATTATCTTGGAGTTTCTTTCTTATTTCAAGAGTCCATTGATAATAATCTTATTGATAGTTACAGCAATTTCTGCTTATTTTGGGGAGATCAGAAATGCAGTCATTGTATTTGTCATGGTCTTATTGAGTGTGGTTCTAGATTTTTTTGAGGAGCGCAACGCTGGTCAGGCTGCTAAGCGTCTGAAAGAAAAGGTTCGTACCATGGCAATTGTTATACGCGATGGTCAAAAAAAAGAGGTAAGAGCTTCTCAAATATGCATTGGCGACATCATATCT
>CAYVXP010000040.1:4108-7055 GCA_964455165.1 uncultured Gammaproteobacteria bacterium | reverse complement strand
AAGGCTATCCAGCTACCGCGCTTGGGACCTTTGTCGCTTTTTATCCAATATATGCGCAATCAAGCCCACAAATTTGCTATCAAAAAATACCGCGATTTACACAGTAAGTCCTTAAATAAATAGGGCTGACTATTGACTTTTATTGGCCATCGTGATAATATGCATTAAGTTAATTTAATCCTCAACATGAATAATATCTTGAACATCGTGCAAATCGTAATTTCTATTTTGTTAATAGTCGCGATTTTGTTACAACAAAAAGGATCAGGCTTGGGCTCTACATTTGGTAGTGACAGTGCTATCTATCGCACAAAACGAGGTGCTGAAAAATTTATATTTCGCTTGACTATCGTCTTAAGCTTCTTGTTTTTGGCCTCTGCCTTAGCCAGCTTGTTTATAAGCTAAACTGGTTTAATATTAAAGACTAAAAATATAAAACCCTCTTGGCAGCTAATAAAGAACTCCTTAATTTTGGCTAAACAAAAAACCAAAAGTTTTTTCTTAGTCTCTTTCAACTTAGCCCGAAAAATAAAAAGGTTTTTCTTTCCCAAAGAACAGCCAGATGACAATCAAAAATTGATCTTAAAACTAAACAAGAAAAAAATTCCTAGCTGGCATCAATATAGGCAATTGCCAAAATTTATGAGCCGCTTGGAAAAAGCTCAATTTTTGCTGGCCATCATTATTTTCCTAGGTGCATTCACTGCCCTAGCTTATAGATTTTATCTCAAGCAATCAGTAGAAAATCCAAAGTTTGGTGGTAGCTATACCGAGGGTATGGTCGGCGCTCCTTTTTATGTCAATCCAATACTAGCAACCAGTGACTCTGACCGCGACCTGACTCGCCTGATATATTCTGGTCTGATGAAGACCGATGGCAATGGTGCCCTCCAGCCAGATCTAGCTAGTGGCTATACTGTCGATGCTAGTCAGAGACAATATACTTTCGAGTTGCGCCCAAATTTAAAATGGCATGACGGAGAAGCTGTGACTGTTGAAGATATTGTTTTTACTTTTGAAAGCATCAAAAAAGCTGACTACAAGAGTCCTTATCGCTCTAATTTTTCTGGAGTGCTCGTGCAGGCTCTCAATGAAAGTACTGTCCAATTCAATTTAGAAAAACCAAATCCTTTATTTTTATCTTCTTTGACTATTGGCATCTTGCCTGAACATCTATGGTATAGCATACCAGCTATTGGTGCTCCTCTGACCGAGCTCAATATCAAACCAGTCGGTTGTGGACCATATCAGTTCAAATCGCTCACCAAAGATCAAAGTGGTAATATCAAAACTTATAATTTAGAAAGTTTTGGTGACTACTATGCTGGACAAGCATTCATCAAAGATTTGATTTTCAAATTTTACCCAGACTTTCAGACTGCTGTCCAAGCTTTGCAAAACAAAAACATCGAAGGCTTATCGTATCTGCCAAATGAATACAAGGGAAGTATAAAAAATAATGATTTAGTGTTAAAGGAACTACACAGTCCTCGCTATACTGCTGTATTTTTTAACCCCACTAACAACGCTCTTTTAAATGAAATTAATCTTCGCTGGGCCCTGGACCTTGGTGTAGACAAAGCTAGGATTGTCCAAGAGGCTGCCGAAAATAATGGCGAAATAATCTACTCCCCTGTGCTCCCTGGAGATGTCGGCTATGACTCCAATATCAAGACTGAATATTTCAATCAAAACAAAGCCAATGAATTATTAGATAAACTGGGCTACAAAAAGGGTGAAGATAATACTTGGCGCATTATCACCAAAGGTAAAGCAACTTCGACTGCTGAGCTAAAAATCACTACCATCGATCAACCCGAGATGACCAAGATAGCCGCTGTCATCAAAGAAAACTGGGAAGCTCTAGGTATCAAAACCCAACTAGAAATCATCCCTCGCGAACGCATGCTCAAAGAAATTATTGAGCCACGCAATTATCAAGTTTTAATTTTTAGCGAACAATTAAATATCAATTCTGGCCCATATTTGTTTTGGCATTCCTCACAAATAAAAAGTCCTGGTTTGAATTT
This sequence comes from uncultured Gammaproteobacteria bacterium, assembly GCA_964455165.1. Taxonomy (GTDB): domain Bacteria; phylum Patescibacteriota; class Patescibacteriia; order UBA1558; family GWA2-36-10; genus CALMZN01. Next base: position 5,025 of record CAYVXP010000040.1, on the reverse strand, counting down.
ATCGAACCTGACAAATAAAGATATTGATAAATATCTAGACCAAGCAAGAAATGCCGAAACCATGGAAGCTAAAATTGAGCCACTCAAAAACTTCCAGAAAAAATTAATAGAATTAAACTTTGCTGTATTCCTATACAGCCCAACTTATACTTATCCGACTGCTAGCAAGCTCAAAGGATTGGACAATGTTCAGTTTATAAACTTACCAGCTGATCGACTAAATACCATAAACACTTGGTATATCAAAACCAAGCGTTCTCTTAAATAATAAACAACTAAAAACTAAATTATGAATGTAATTTCCGATTCGACCGATAGAATGCTACAAGCAAACTCTTCTGTCACCCCTGGATCCCCATCCAAAAAACACCCTCACCGAGGGCCTAAAAATGCTGCTCACCCACGCAAAGGTAAGCAACAAAAAAACTTTAGCCAAGGCCTGACTGCTCAGCCTCAAAAAACTGAGGACCACAAAGCCACCGCTAAACGTCTAAAAAATGCTGTTGCCCCCAAAGGCAAACTTCGCATCATACCTCTTGGAGGTTGCGAAGAAGTTGGTCGTAACATGACTGTTTTCGAATACGAAAACGATATTGTTATTGTTGACATGGGTTTGCAGTGGCCAGAGGAAGATATGCATGGCATCGACTATATCATCCCCAACATCGCCTACCTCAAAGGTAAAGAAAAAAATATTCGCGGTGTCATCATCACTCATGGACACTATGACCATATTGGTGCTGTGCCTCACCTCGCCCCTATGCTAGGTAATCCTATCATCTATGGCACACCATTGACTCTAGGCATTATTGCCAAAAGACAAGAGGATTATAAAAGTACTCCTTTGAGATTAAAATCAATCCAAAAAGATAGTGTCTTACAGCTTGGCAAATTCCGAGCTACCTTCTTTGGTGTCT
>CAYVXP010000040.1:376-4098 GCA_964455165.1 uncultured Gammaproteobacteria bacterium | reverse complement strand
GCAAAGTGGTGCACACTGGCGACTTCAAACTAGATGCTAGTACTTCTGGTGACGCTCCAGCCGAAGTAGAAAAAATAAAAAATCTAGGCAAGCAAAATATCTTGGCTTTGATGGCCGATAGTACCAATGCCACTGAGCCGGGTCACCAATTAGCCGAGCATGATATCCAAGGCAACATTGATGAAATCTTGAGCCAAGCTCCAGCTCGTGTAATAGTCGGTACTTTCTCCTCACTACTTGGACGTATCCAACAAATCATCTGGGCCGCCGAAAAACTCGGTAAAAAAGTAATCATCGAAGGTTTCAGTATGAAGCGTAATGTTGAACTAGCTCAACAGCTAGGCTATATGACAGTCAAAAAAGGAACTATCATTGACGTCAAAGACATGCGTCACTACCCAGATAATAAAATTATTATCATGTGTACTGGTGCCCAAGGTGAAGACAATGCTGTGCTCATGCGTATTGCCAACAAAGAACACCGCTCACTCAAAATTGAAAAAGGTGATACCGTAGTTTTCTCCTCTTCAGTAGTGCCTGGTAATGAAAGGGCTGTCCAAAGATTGAAAGACGAGCTATACCGCCTAGGCGCTGAAGTCATCCACTATAAGATGATGGATGTGCATGCTGGTGGTCATGCCAAACAAGAAGATCTTTCTGACTTGATCCACATGGTCAAGCCACAATATCACATACCTATCTACGGCAATCACTCTTTCCTACGTATCCATGCCAAAGTAGCTCTACGCTCTGGTATCAAAGCTGACCACATCTTTGTCGCTGACAATGGCCAAATCATAGAGTTTGGTCTTGATCGCAAAGGTGTACTCACTAAAGAAAAAGTACCAAGTGATTATGTCTTTGTCGATGGACTAGGTGTCGGAGATGTCTCAAATATCGTCTTACGCGACAGACAGATGATGGCCGAAGATGGCATGATCGTCATCATTACTACTATCTCTGGTAAAAATGGTAAACTCATCCACTCGCCTGATATCATCTCTCGTGGATTTATCTACATGAGAGAGCAAAAAGAATTAGTAGAAACTATCTGTACTAAAGTAAAAAATATTGTGAACGATCACAATAAAACTAACTCTCAAATTAACGAAGCCTATATCAAAGAAGCTTTACGCAATGACCTTGGTCAATATATTTTCACCAAGACCCAGCGTCGCCCAATGATATTGCCAGTAGTTATAGAAGTCTAAGCTAAGAAAAAACAGCCCCTTACGAGGGACTGTTTTTTTATTATTTAAAATTAGGCAGTAATTCCAGAGTTTGGAGTGCTTTTGTTTCCAGCACAAGCCTTGCACATACTCTTGTGTGTAAAAATTTCAAACAAAGCTGACAAGCCTACCAAGATATAAACGATTTTGGAAATCATGGCTCCTTGGCCACCAAATAATTCACCAATATCCCAACCCAATAAACCTACCAATAACCAATTTAAACCGCCAACTACTAGCAGTAAAAAGGTTAACATGTGCATTCCCTTCATAGTTTTTTATGTTAAAGGTTAATTAGCTTAATATAAGTATAGCATAAAAAAACCATAATATTAAGAAGCTCCCTTTTCCCTAAGCACTAATCAAATTGACCGCCAAGCTCAATTTAGCTACAATATGTGTATATTATAAATTTATGAATAAATTAATTTCTGGCATCCAGCCAACTGGAAGGATACATTTGGGTAATTATTTAGGCGCCGTCAAAAATTGGGTAGAGTTACAAAATCAGTATAACTGCTCTTTTTTCATTGCTGATTTGCACGCCATAACTACCGAGATAAAACCAGAAGATCTAAAAAAACAAACTTTTGATTTGGTTGTTGATTTGTTAGCCCTTGGTATCAACCCAAAAAAATCTATTTTATTCAAACAATCTGAAATGATCGGCCACACGGAATTAGCTTGGATTTTCAATTGCCTGACACCGATAGCCGAGCTAGAAAGAATGACTCAATTCAAAGATAAAAGTGCCAAGCAAGTTGGCAATGTAAACGCCGGCCTACTCACCTACCCTAGTCTCATGGCGGCTGACATATTGCTCTACCAAGCCGAATATATACCAGTTGGTGAAGACCAGGTTCAGCACTTAGAATTGACTAGAATAATTGCTCGAAAATTTAATAATCGTTATAGTAAATTTTTTCCAGAAGTAAAACCAGTTTTATCGCCAGCTAAACGCGTCATGTCTCTCAATGATCCAAATAAAAAAATGAGTAAATCTCTAGGTGAGGCTAGCTACATCGCTATCCGAGATGACGCTAAAACAATAAGTAAAAAAATAAAAAAAGCTGTCACCGATGAACAAGGTGTCAAAAATTTACTAGAACTTTATTCTTACTTTGGTACAAAAGAGCAAAATGATAAAATGCTCAAAGCTAGTAAAAATAATAGCTTGATGAATAGCGAATTAAAAACTGAATTAAGTAGTGCCATTGTCGAATTTCTAAAGCCAATTCAAGCCAAAATAAAATACTATCAAGCTCACCCTAAAGAAGTAGAAAAGATATTAAATGACGGTGCTAAAAAAGCACAAAAAATGGCTGATAAAAATCTAAAAGAAATAAAAAAAATTGTTGGTTTATCTAAATAATGTCATTAACTAAAAAACCGCCGAAGATTGGGCGGTTTTTAAAAAAATTAATTTATTGTGACTGGATAACCGCTGCTATTTACATTACCATTACTATCTACTACATATAGGTAGACTATCTGACCAGAAATAAAGGCGCCGATGTTAGCCGCAAATGACAATGAACCATTTGACCATGAGGTAGGAATTTGTATTTCACGATGACTATTGGCTACCCAAGTTGATGCATTACCAAGCTCAACGCGAGCCTGCGAGCTATCAAAATAAAGATCATCACCAAATATTTGACCAGTAGCTGCAGGGCTACGATTATCCATAGTATGATAGGCACCAAGTAACCACCACTGATACCATCGATCCATTGTATTACGAGTAATTACATTATTGCTAACAATATCCAAAGTTATACCTTCTCCGTCTGGTTTATGTACCCACATTTTATAGATACCATCAGCTATACTAGGAGCGCTACTCTGTTTAACATACATTTCCATACGAACCCATTGACCCTCTATTTCATCTATAGGCGAATCATAACTTAACCAACTAAACATATTTGAGTTCAATTGTTCTCCAGTACCACTACCACAATCAGTGACGCTAGCCCTTAAATAACCATCACTATTAGTCGGGCTACCATAACCACTATAAATACTTGGACAAATGCCACTAGAACTATTACCAAACTCATCCCATGGCTTTATGTTTGCTGACCACTCTGTACTAGTCTTATTGTAGCGCCACCAAAAAGTGAAATAAACACTATCAGCCGTAGTGTGGTATTGTAAAAATTTTGTATAGCCAGTATTGCCTGAAAAATCAAACAAAGCATTTTTGCTTGAATTAATTCTATTGAAAGTAGAGCTATAGACTGGGTCCGTACCATTGGTCCACACACTCCAGGCTGGACCAATAACCGGATTTGTATTTCTAATAGTACTACCAACTGAATCATCTTCGAAGTTATCCCATAACAAAGGACCGGCTTGAGTTTTAGTTCCAAAGCCACTACCATTAATAGTCACGGTATTACCATTAGACATGTTGCCGGATATACCAGTAATACTAGGACTGCCATTAGAGGGTGGTGTTATCACATTGATAATGGCTGTCGCTTGAGT
>CAYVXP010000040.1:0-366 GCA_964455165.1 uncultured Gammaproteobacteria bacterium | reverse complement strand
TTTGAAGCTGCATCATAAGCCCGGACTACATAGTAGTAAGTACCATTTGATAAACCTGTATTAACATAAGAGTTAGTAGTTGAGGTAGCAATGACTTGGTAGCCAGAACCATTTGTTTGGGATCTTAAGATATTGTAACCTGATACGCCATTAGCGTCTGTAGAAGTTGTCCAGCTTAAAGATATTTGTAAACCAGATGGCGTAGCATTAAGACTATTGGGCACAGTAGGAGGTGTAGTATCAGACACTGCTGACACTACTGCTGTTGCCTGAGTAGAATTTCCGGAATAGTTAGGAACAGCATCATAAGCCTTCACAATATAATAATAAGTACCGTTTGGCACGCTAGTATGAACATACGAAGTG
>CAYVXP010000039.1:0-7285 GCA_964455165.1 uncultured Gammaproteobacteria bacterium | reverse complement strand
AAAGTGCCAAAAGCTCAACATCTCGGTAGTCTGACTACACAAAAAAAGACTTTTCCGGTTTCAGCTTATGGCACAGTAGCTCAGTTTATGGCTGACTATGATGATTTTGTTGATTTGCGTGTCTCCGCTAAGAAGATTGTCAATCCCGAGGGGCATCTAGTCATGCCAAGCTTGGATAATTGGATCAAAGATTATGTGCACTATTTGGGTGCTGGCTATCACAACTCTTTGCAAAGAGCGCAGTATCTAGCCAAGAGCCCGAATGCCCTAGGTCTAGCCGAAGCAGAGCGTGAGTCATTACGCTGTTTTCTCTTGTCTTATGATGACAAGCTAGCCATCCACATAGAAAATACCGAGGGGGTTTTGAGAGCGGAGCTAGCGCAAGCAAAAAAAGAGGAGAGTGACAAGGTGATAGATGTAGAGCGATCTATTGCTGATTTACAAAATAATATCAACAAGCTAGATCGACTTTTGTTACCAGAAAACTTTGTTTTATCAGAAGCGGGTAACGATATTTATAAAGTGCGTGATATTTTGTGGAATGCTATCGGCATGAGTGACAAAGAAAAAGTTTTAAGTTGCTTGAAAGTATTGGTCAGTCGCAAGGCTCTAGACAGTATGATAGCCGAAGATAATCGTTTTGTGAGTATTTTGAAAAGATTTATCGGTGTGCGCTATGGTTCTAGTGTGAGCTTGTGGTTTGCGAGTAATCAAGACAAGTTATTAGCTAGGCGTTTATTTTTGGAGCTAATCTTAGTAGATAAATTGCGCATGCTGGAAAGTGAGTCAGCGGTCGCCGCTTTTTATCTGACTAGTCAGTGGGCTCAGTCTGGTCAGGTCACTTACCTTGATCAAAAAGATGGTCAGCTCAAGTGGCGCAATTTGCAAGTGACAAAAAATCAGCTATCTTGGTTAGATAACTGATCCTGATATTTTGTCATTGCGAGCGTAGTGAAGCAATCTACAAGCTGTTAGATTGCCACGCCTCGCTTCGCGAGGCTCGCAATGACGAGAATTATAATTTTTCCCAAATAGTAATTTGACGAGCTACTTTTTGACCCGGGCGTTGATAGACTATCTGCCCGTTTTTTATTGTTTTATATTTTATTGGCAGGCAGATATTTTTGAAGCCATATTTTTCTAGGCGTCTGATGTCTAGAGCATCTATTTTTTTATCTTTGACATTGAAGATAGGAAAGACAAAAACTACTTTGGCGCCACTTGGCAGTATTTTAGAAAATTCTTGAAAAGCTTTGCTATATAGATCGGCTAGATCCTGACTCAAAGTATAGAAGTAGTCTAAGTCATTTTTGCGGATGATTTCAGCAGCCGGTCCCATGAATGGCTCGCTGACGATGCAGCCGACTTCCGATTTTTTTATATAGCGGGTCAATTCTTTGGCATTGGCTTGGAGTAGTTTTACTTCAAAGTTGTAGTCATATTGTTTGCGGAACCAAGCGATATTTTTTTCGCTGTCGCTGATAGCTTGGGGACTATTGTCAGTGCCATACATTTTTTTGTAGCCCAGTAGTACAGCTTCTTGGAGGATAGTGCCAGAGCCACAAAAAGGATCGAGTAAGATATCTCGTTTATTATTATCTAGCAAGTTGATCATCATCTTAGCTACTTTTGGTGGTAGCATACCAGATTTGTCATCTCTTCCTGGTCTATTCATATCACGCTCAGCATAGTCTTCAAAATCTTGGACAGCTCTAGTGATGGCAATAGTATATTTTCCAGCGTCATGAATTATAATCAATTCATTGCCTACCAAATGGTTAGTTTTTACTACCACTGATGACATATCCAAATCTTGGCTAGTCACCAGACGAGCTTTGTAGCCTTGTGATTTCAATTCTTTTTTGACAGCCAAGGCTATTTTTTTGATTTGAAGATATTTTTTGCTGTTGCTATTGTAAAGACTGAAGCCAAAATTGGCCTTGTGGTCTTTGTTTAGATTTAAATTTTCGACCCACCACTGAGGATCTATTTGTCCTATATCATCAAAGCTGGTCAAATATTCAGCCACTTTGATAGTGCCACCTAGACGAGCTTGGATAGTCTCGGGTTCTAGATCTATTTCTAGTATAGTAAAATTATCCCTAAAATCTATGTTTTTGGCTTGTTTGTGGTAGACGGACCAGATTTCCGCTTGGGCCAAATCTGGGGATTGGCCATTGATGAGTATATATTTTGACATGGCTTAATAATAGTAAATAATGGCGTATTAAGCAATCTTTTTTGAGATCAGGTCCGCCGGGTTACCCATCAGGTAACCCGGCGGACCAATACTTTAGTCTTGACTTTAGCTTTTCATTATGGTAAAGTAGGCCCATCCAAATTGCTCAAAAATTTGGGTATTTAATTAACCATGTTTTAAAGGTCTTTACCTTTAAAAACCCTTGCCCTGAACAACAGGCGTAAGGTAATTAAGATCCAACCCTATGCACTACGAATTAGGTTTGATAGTCAATCCTAATGTTCCTGAGACAGAGCATGCCAATGTTCAGGAGCAGGTTTTAGGCTATCTCAAAAAAATCAATGCTAAAATCGAGCGTGATTTTTATTCTGGCGGCAGACGAAAACTTGCCTACCCAATTAAGAATCAAAAGCACGGTTTTTATCTTTATTTGGAGTTCTCTTTTCCAGAATCAGAGCTTAAGGCTGTGAAGCTTTTGGACCACGAATTGAAGCTCGACAACAACATCTTGCGTCATTTGATAGTCAAGAGACAAAAAGTGGCTAGCAATGCCGATGTTTTGCGTTGGCAGCAAGTCAATAAATTGGAGCTCAACAGGAAGCCAAAAAGATCAACATCTTCAGCTGCTCCTCGTTCAGCCAGACCAATGACCGCTAAACCAGTAGAGGAAAAGCCAGTAGCCAAGTCCAATATTAGTTTAGATGATATTGATAAAAAACTAGATGAGATATTGGCCACAGAGCCAAAAGTTGATTAATCATAAAACAATATGAATCTCAACAAAGCAATGATAATTGGTAATGTAGTTCGCGATCCAGAAATGCGTTCTACACCAGGCGGTCAAAATGTGACTAGCTTTTCGGTGGCTACAAATTTTGTTTGGAAGGACCAAGCTGGTCAAAAGCAAGAAAAAGCTGAGTTTCACAACATTGTCGCTTGGCGTAGATTAGCCGAGATTACCAATCAATATTTAAAAAAAGGCGCCAAAGTCTACATTGAAGGTCGTATGCAGACCAGATCTTGGGATGATCCAAATGGTGTCAAACGCTATCGCACTGAGATAATTGCCGACAACCTGATCATGCTTGATCGGGCTGGCAATCAAGAATTTCAGGGCTCCAATAGCGCACCACGCTCCAATGATAGGCAACCAAGCTACACCAACAATATGTCCGAGGGTGTACAGCCGGCACCAGAGCCAAGTGAAGAGGAAATTAGTATCGAGGATATTCCATTTTAAAAAATTTAATTTATTACATTATGCATAATAGGCAAATAAATAAACATTGTAGTTTTTGTGTCAACAACCAAGTAGAAGTTGACTACAAAGATTGGCAACAAATTCAAAAATATATTTCTTCCTATGGTAAGATCACACCAAAAAGAAGAAATGGTGTTTGTTCCAAACATCAAAGAAAATTAGCTCAAAGCATCAAGCGAGCTAGATTTATGGCTTTATTACCTTTTGTTTCTAGATAAGATCATGGGTAGTTTAAGTGACTTAAAAGTTGGTAAAATCGTAGTGGTCAACAATGAGCCCTATCAGATTGTCGCCAACCAACACATCAAAGTAGCCAGAGGTGGAGCCGTGGTCAAGACCAAATTAAAAAATTTGGTCAGTGGCAATACTTTGGAAAAATCTTTTTCTGGTTCTGATACTGTCGAGCTTGCTGATACCTCACGTCGTAAGGCTAGCTATCTCTATGTACAGGGTGATGACTACTTTTTCATGGATGCTGCTGATTTTGAACAATTTCAGTTCAATAAAAAAGAATTGAACGGCATGGAGCAGTATTTGAAAGAAGGTCAAGAAGTCGATGTAATGATTTTCAATGACAAGCCAGTATCTGTTTCATTGCCACCAAAAATAACTCTCAAGGTTGTATCCGCTCCTGAGGGAGTCAAAGGCAATAGTGCTGGCGCAGTGACCAAGGTAGTGATTTTGGAAACTGGTCTAGAAGTCAAAACACCGCTTTTTATAAAAAGTGGCGATACACTAGTCATCAATACCGAAACTGGTGAGTATGTAGAAAGAGCTTAAAACTAAATTTACATTAATAAAAATCTCCTCAAGTATTATATATTTGTGGAGATTTTTTGTATTGGCTTGAGTGTATAAAATATGTTATAATATAGTCAGATAAATGATAGTCTAATGCCTGATTTTTCCAATCAAACAAGCGCCAACAGTCTGTGGATTGATGATTTGTTGGTCAAGGATTTGTCTGGCCATCTGAAGGCCTACCACCAGACAAAAAATGCCTCCAATGAAAGTCCTAGTGTCCTGTCTCATGACACTGTTTTGGAAATAGCCCCATCTCACGAGCTTACCGTTTTTAATACGGCCCCACATGACTCTAGTTTTGATTTTTTTCATGACGGCGGTCAAGCTCATGAGCCAGCTCTCTTTGTTTTTCACCCAGAAGACCATCAACAGATAGAAGATTTTCGTCAAAATTTACCTATCGACGATAGTAAGAAGTATAGTGTCGAAAAAATAGCCCAAAGGATAGCCGAAAAGCATAATTTAATTTTTGATAAAGTTAATGGAGATTTATTTGATAGTTTGTTATTAGATTTTTTCCGCAATCGTAAAAATTATACTATCACCCGAGAGTATCTTTTGGAAAAAATAATATCCAATGGTCACAATCTATCTAGTCAGGCAGTCGATCATGTTGGCTCCATCATCAAGGGTATCAAAGAGAGGATTGATGCCGAGGGTGGCCTAGTGGTCAGACAAAGCGATATCACTGTGCCAATTGTAGCTACTCAGAAAGACACTGCGCCAAAAATAATTGATGATTTTAAGCCAACCAAGGTGGCTCCAGAGCCGGTGCTCAAAAAAGAAATAGAAGTTCCTAAAAAAATAGTTGAGGCCACTCAGCCTATCAAAGTACGTGTGCAGACTGAAGAAGTGCCAGAGGTAGTAGAATTTGATAGTGCTCCGTCTCTACCAAAAGTGAATCGTCTGGGTATACCAAAAAATGAAAAATCAACTATCAATGACGTTGTTAATAAAGTAAATTTAGCTCCAGACAAAATAAAGAAAACTTTGACCGGTCCAGTCGAAGAGCTAGCCAATATGAGTTTAAATACCTTTAGACGCTATGGTAATACCGCTACTGATAGGACTGAAAAAATATTACAAAAAATAAATATTTTAGAAAAAGATTCGGTGACCAAAAAAACATTGGGCATCACCGCTTGGCGCAAGAGCCCGATTTATAAGCTTTATTTGGAGCTGGGCTCTGGTAGCTTGATGAAAGGTCAAGAAGTTTCACAGATGATTGCTGAGCAAAAGATGGCTGGTCAAGAAGTTTTGACTATCGAGGAGTTTCAAGCTATTAGTGATTTAAATAAATTATTACGTTTTTAGTTGATTATGCAAAATCGTTTTATAGTACCACAATTTATCGATGCTGAAGATAGGATCTGGGGACCGATCACTGTCCGCCAATTTGCTATTGTTATTGTTGGTGCACTTTTTATATTTCTCAGTTATCGTTTATCAGATTTTGCTTTATTTTTGACGCAAGCAGTTGTTATTGTTTTATTGGTCATACTTTTTGCCTTTGCCAAGATAAATGGCACTCCATTTCATATGTTTTTGTTGAATCTAGTGCAGACTTTGAAGCGACCAAAGATTCGTATTTGGAAAAAAGAATATATCAAGGTGGAGGAGTATAGAGGTAAGGACGAAAATATAAAGCCAACACCTTATGTGCCGAAGCCGCCACTAGTCAATCGTAAATTATCCGAGCTATCTTTGATCATAGATACTGGTGGTGTCTATAGGGGTGAGCAAGAGGCAAACATGATGAACAATTTACCAAACAAACAAATAAATAAAAAATAATATGCGTAGTAAAAAGTTGGCCGGTAATAAGCCACAAACTTCAACTCAACGATTTCTAGATATTGCTGAAATTCGTGATGACCTAGTAGTTTTGAATGATGGTACAGTCAGAGGCGTACTCTTGGTTTCTTCGATTAATTTTGACCTCAAGTCAGAAGATGAGCAATCAGCTATCATCTCTGGTTATGTTAGTTTTTTAAACACTCTTGATTATCCGCTGCAAGTTTTGATCCAGTCACGACCACTCAATATTGACGATTATCTCAATCGTATCAAGAAGGTAGAAAAAGAGCAGACCAACGAACTTTTGCGTATGCAGACAGCTGATTATAGAGAGTTTGTCCAAGAACTTTTGACCATGGAAAAAATCATGAGCAAAAGATTTTATGTGGTTATTCCCTATAATCCTATCAGTGACAAGGGTAGAAAGTTTGCCAATCGTCTGGGCTCGGTTTTTTCCTCAGCCAAAGTAGTGCGTTTGAGTAGAAAAAGATTCGATGAGTTTAGTGCTCAGCTCTCCAAGCGTTGTGGTTTTATACAGGCTGGCTTAGGTAGTCTTGGTTTGCGTAGTGAGCGTCTAAAAACTCAAGAATTGATTGAAATTTATTATAATAGTTACAATCCAAACTTATTTCAAAAACAACCTTTGGAGGATATAAATAAATTAAATGTTGAGACCAATGTTTAGATCCAAACAAATAAAAGAAGCCAACGTAGATAAGACTGCTGATGAAGGCGCTGCTCGTTTTCAAGCTATCAAGGCTCAAGTAAATAAATCACAAAAGCAGGTAGCTGATCAAGAGCTCCTAGAAGCAGAAAAAGTGCTACGTGAAGGTATTGTCTCAGTTCGAGATATCATTGCTCCGGCAGCTATGAAAGTAGAGAGTACTTTCTTGCAGCTCAATGATATTTTTGTACGTACTATTTTTGTAGTGACCTATCCACGTTATGTGACTATTGGTTGGTTTGCGCCGATTATCAATGAAAGTTTGACACTGGATATCAGTATGTATTTTTATCCGATGAACATCCGCCTAGTTTTGAAACAACTCAGAAATAAAGTCGGTACCATGGAAGCACAGATTATGGCTGATGCCGAAAAAGGTGCTCCACGTGACCCTATTGCTGAGACGGCTTTGCGCGGTATAGAAGGTTTGCGTGATAGCTTATCACAGGGTAGCGACAAGTTTTTTCAATTTGCTCTTTATATAACTTTGTACGCCAAA
>CAYVXP010000038.1:0-7412 GCA_964455165.1 uncultured Gammaproteobacteria bacterium | reverse complement strand
CTGTTTTTGTTGTTTTTTCTTTTTTTTCTTTCATAATTTTAGGCAAAATAAATAATTAATTTGCCTGTTTTTACTCCCTTTATTATCCTATTTTAAGTACTAAAAGTCAAACCAATAAATCATAGTGGGATTCCGGGTCAAGCCCGGAATGACGGAAATAAAAAACCGCTCGTCAGATAGACCAACGAGCGGTAGCGAAACACTTGAACAGTGGACTAGGATCACTCAGGGCATCAAGCTCCAGTCAATGTCGGCCACCATGGAGGTGCGCCTCCGATCTCCACACAAAAGTGCGAAGAGCGGAAAGAGCCCTGGCAGACACTGAGGCTTGGTGCTCAGCAAACGGGTGATGATCACCATAAAGATGTCAGAGGTAGGATCGTACGTAGAATCCGGTGCTGGAGCACGCTTGGCGGCCTCATAGAGGCTATCAGTAATCTCGTGCCAGCGATCCGGCAAACAGTTGGGATTAGCTAGCTCCGCTAGCAAACTCTTGATTTCCTTCTGTTCCACAGCTTTTTACTCCATGTCTAAGTGGTGAATGGGCCTCGAGGCCTTGTTCAAGTAAAATGAAAAGAGCTAATTAATTTAGCCCTAGAAAACAATATTTGTCAATAAAAAAGAAAGCCGCCCTAGGATATGAACCTGAGGCGGCTTTGGCATTGCAATGCCAAGGACAGCGATGAGACTCGACAGTCAAGCGATGTTCAGGCCAATCCTTGACCATCATGATCTCATCAACTCCCTCGCGAGTGAACTCTGAGAGTAGCACGGGCATGCCCTGCTGATCAGCTACAGCTTGGTAGCCACGGCGCTTGTAGAACCCACGCGCCATCAAGTTGTCCATGTGTGTCAGGAGAAACATCTTGCGTACACCGGTGTAGCCGAGCTGGCGATAGTGCTCATGCACCTGCTCTTCCATGTGAGCGACCAGCTGGCGCGCCAGACCAGGGATACCATGACCAGGTAGGACACCAATGTGTACAAGCTCAGCCAGCCGATGCCGAGGCTCAAACCAGGTCCGCCAGCTGACAAAGCCGTAGACCGTCTGATCAAGCACAGCCACCACGTAGTGCTGGCGCTCTTCCAGCTCGCGACGAATCTGAGCTTCGATCTGCTCCGGATCAGTCCGCTGGAAGGCCTCAGCAAAACACTTGGCTAGCTTCGACAGACTGGAAACTTCTGACCAATCTGCGAGTGAAATGATCTGCGGTGACGCCTGCTCGTTCATAGCTACCTCCAAAGACATGTGCTTGTTTATCGACCTAGAATTCAGCGAGACGCTGAAATATAGGATTGAGCAAGGGGCCACTCAGGGTGATCAGCATATGGTTGCAAGACATCATAAATATTGCCAGCCAAATACTTTTGGTGACACTGATCATCGTCAGATACACGATCAGGCCAGCCAAGACGATGAGCATAAAACAATCACCGGATGACATACCTTGGTTGCCATACAGCCACAAGGCGCCAGATACCAGCACAATAAACAAAATGTTGAGCCAGCGAAAACGCCACCAAGCGACTAACAAATAAAGCAGAATCACGTGCAACTCCTTTGCGTTGAATGAACTAAAAGTGGACAAATCAATCTAACATTTGACGATTTACTTGTCAATTGACTCCAAATTTATATGCGCAACTAAAAAATAATCCCGCTTAAGGGATTATTTTTATATGACATAATATTTTACGCTTTCCAGTCAGTAGATTGCATGATAGCAAAACGATTGCCCTCGGTATCCAGACAGCTAGCAAAATAACCAATACCTTCCATCAAACTTTTTTCTCTAGTGATAGTACCGCCATTGGCCTTGATATCGGCAATCACTTTATCAATATCTTCGACCATGACTGTGCAATCATAAGTATGAATAGGATCAGCAATTGGTCGCTGATACATACCACCACTGATACCAGGCTCTTCTCTTGGTCCAGTCTCGAGCATCCAGTAATCCATGGCATCGCCCTTTTCCTTGGACATGGCGGGAGTTATTTTCCAGCCAAAAGCTTTTTCATAAAACTCTTTGGCACGAGCGACATCGTCAGCCTGCACCTCAAAGTGTATGACTTTGTTTGACATATATATAATTTGTTTACTGATTAATATTGTTAGCAATTATTTTGTTACGCTCGGCCATACTACGAGCATGCAAGATAGCGATGATCTTGCTACCTTTTTTCAGCACAGCGGTACGTTGAGCCTCTACCAAAAATCCACTTTTGGCTGCCTCTGGCCCAAAAGCCATGAGACTAGTATTACGATTGACAGCTTCACAAGTACTGAGAGTACCGTCAGCATTTGTCAGTCCCAAAGTATATTGACCTTTGGCTGTACCCTCGACAATCTCTACTTTATCAAAAGCCGCTTTGGCAATCTGCGCCATTTCTTTGGCTGTCGAGACATTACCTTCATCTAGACCAGCGATATCATAAAATTTTGTTTTCACTAAGCCTAGCTCTTTGGCCTTGGCATTCATCTCTGCTACAAAATCTGTGCGCGACAAGCCAGTGGACTCAGCTAGAGCCACAGCTGATTGATTGGAAGAAGCGAGCAACATCGCTACCCACAGATCATAAAAACTGACGGTCTGTCCGGCTTTGATATTGACTTCAGAAGTAGCGTCATTGCCGACATAAATTTTCGGATAATAAATTTGCGCCGCTGTGATAGTGATGGGTTTTTGCCAATCAGGATTGTGATCCAAAAGTATCATAGCTGTCATGAGCTTGGATAAAGAAGCAATTGGCAAAATCTCCTCCGCCGCTGAGCCAGCCTGATATACTCCGTCTTCTAGGACAGCATAGGTGACATTATCAAAAGTATAGCTAGCAGCAATCTGCTGATCAGTGACTGGTATCTTGGCGACATCTTTATTTTTTAGTTTTGTCGCTTTTTTGACAAAAAAATCATAGGCCGCCTGACCGTCTTTAAAATTTGTCCGGATGCCAGTGACTGGATCGACATACCAAATTTCACCTTTACCCTCTACAGCCAACAAGAATTGCCCTTTAAATCTATTAGTCAATTTAGCATTGGCTGTTCCTTTGGCAGTAGTTTTTATTTTAGCTAAGTCTTTGTTACTGATACCAGTAGCTTTTTGTTTGAACAAGTCCATGGCTCCTTTGGCATTCCTGATCACATAGCGAGCTTTTTCTGTGGGATCGACATACCAGAGACGATTATAGCTTTCTTTTTGCACTACAAATTTACCAGCGTATGTTTGAGCTAAAGATGTAGCTGCCCAAACAGACTGGGGTAAAAATATACTTAATAAAAATATAAAAATAATTATTCTACGCATAAATTCATCATAGCATAATCTGATTGTTTAGAAAAATATAAAAATATTTTCTATTTTTTTCTTGATTTTTTGAGATACTTACCGACTTCACAGATCTCCATGAAGTTGGCTCCTGAGCCCTGTCTGATGTCACGAGCCAAAAATACCACTTGGTTTTGAGGCTCTAGTTTGCCTTTTTTGACTAAATAGCTAAACAAATCAGTGATAAATTTTTTGTGATCTTCTTCTTTTTTGACATAGTGCGCATTGATACCATAGGTCAGCGATAATTGTCTGGCAATATGTTTATCAAAACACTTTACATAGACTGGTGTGCGACCACGATAAGAAGCCATGACCTGAGCACTGTGCCCACTAGTGGAGGTCATGATGATTTCCGTGATATCTAGCTCTTTGGTGGCTTCGATTGCAGCCTTAGTCAGATAGTGGGCTATCTTATTGGCTGTATCAATTTGTGGCAAATTACTATAATGATGCTTTTCATTGCTCACCTCTACTCGACGCACAATGCGGGCCATGATCTCGACTGCTTCTTGGGGATAATTGCCACTGGCGCTCTCCTCAGACAACATGACAGCATCAGCTCCGTCGATGACAGCATTGGCCACATCAGAAACCTCAGCGCGAGTGGGTCTAGGATTGTGCACCATGGACTGCAACATCTGAGTAGCCACGATCACTGGTTTGTGGCGGATGATACACTGGCGAATAATTTCTTTTTGGATGAGTGGTATTTCTTCGGCGGCCATCTCGATACCTAGATCACCACGAGCGACCATGATACCATGAGCATGATCCAAGATCTCATCAATATGCTCGACACCTTCGAGGTTTTCTATTTTAGCTATGATCTTGATCGGACTTTTTTTCTTGTCCAATAATTTTTGAATAATCAAAATATCTTCTTTGTTGCGCACAAAAGAATGAGCAATAAAATCAACTTTATATTTGATAGCAAAATTTATATACTCTTTATCTTTTTTATTGAGCGTCGGTAGATTGAGATGTACGCCTGGGACATTGATACTTTTATTAGCCTTGATGACGCCATCATTCATTACTTTACACAACAAATAATTGGCTGTTTTCTTTGTCACTCTGAGCTCCAGCTTACCATCGTCAATGAAGATGACCGAGTGCACTGGTATGTCTTTGTGAAAATCTACATAGTTCACATAAATTTTATCTATTGTAGAAATTATATTTTCAGCCGTACCGGCTAATTTTAACTCAGCGTCTTTTGCACAAACTATATCTTCCTCTACTTGAGTCACTCGGACCTCTGGACCCTTGGTGTCGATCAAAATACCAATACGATCAGATACTTGTCTGATATTATTGATCACCATCAAAGACTCTTTGGGACCTTGATGAGCAGTGTTGAGACGCATGACATCAGCCCCCGCTCGATACATAGCATTGATAAACTCTGGATCACATTTGCGATCAGAGATAGTAGCCACGATTTTAGTTTGTTTTTTTCTCATATATTTATATCAATGGTTCGCCAGTCATTTCGGCTGGGATATCCAAATTCATTATTTTTAAAATAGTCGGAGCCACATCACTTAGGTTTCCCTGACTACGTTTTATTTTATCATACTTTGACGAAATAAAATAAAATGGTACTGGATTGAGAGTGTGCGAAGTGATGGCTTGATTTATTTTGGGGTCATATGTTTCCTCGGCATTGCCATGATCCGCTGTGATCATCAAGGTGTAGCCCTGCTCTTTGGCACTTTCAGCTATCTGACCCAAGGCACTATCTACAGCCTCGACTGCCTGGACAATAGCTGGCCAATTACCAGAATGTCCGACCATGTCACAATTTGTCAGATTGACAGCAATAAAATCATATTTATTATCCTTGATAGCAGACACTACGGCCTCAGCAATTTCTTTGGCTTTCATCTCCGGTTTTTCGTCATGTGTAGCCACATCTTTGTTACTCGGTATCATAACCCTTTCTTCGTTCTCCATGGCCTCATACTTTTGGGCATTAAAGAAAAAAGTCAGGTGAGTAAATTTTTCTGTTTCAGTGACTTTTAGTTGCTTCAAAGAATTAGCAGATACAACTTCTGATAGGCAATTTTTTATTTCTTCAGGACCATAGGCTACTCGGACATCAAGCTCATCATCATACTTGGTCATGGCTACATATTTCAGATTGGCTATCCGAGCATCCATGATTCTTTTGGTGATTTGGCGGGCGCGATCAGAACGGAAGTTGGCAAAAATCACCGCGTCATTGACTGCAATCAAGCCTTCACCCTCTTCTTCTAGCTCTATAGAAGCTGGCTCGATAAATTCATCAAACTTTCCAGCTTGATAATTGTGCTCGATGATATCATGAGCAGTTTTAAACTTTTGCTCCGAACCTTTGGTCATGACCAGAAAATGTTTTTCTACTCGATCAACATTATTGTCCCTGTCCATGCCCCAATATCTGCCACCAAGGGAAGCAATTTTTCCTACACCAGCTGATTGCAAAAATTCTTCCAAATCATGAATATAATTTTTGGCACTTTGCGGAGCGACATCGCGACCATCAGTAAATAAATGTAAAAATATTTTATCTACACCATGTGCTTTGGCCGCGAGTATCAAACCCTTGAGATGCTCGACGTGTCCATGCACGCCACCATCACTAATCATACCCTTGATATGTAGAGCACTATTATATTTTTTGACATGCTCAAAAGCTTCCACAATAACTTCATTTTTTTCTAGCTCTTGATTTTTGACCGCTCGATTTATTTTTACTAGGTTTTGATAAATAATACGACCAGAGCCGATCACGAGATGATTGGCTTCTGATGTACCCATCTGTCCATCAGGCAAACCTATAGCCTCACCACTCGCCTGCAAAAGTGCAAAAGGATAATTGGCTTTAAAACTATCTAGATTGGGAGTATTGGCAGCCAAAACAGCGTTGTGATCCTCGGCATCACGATAACCAAGTCCATCACAAATTACTAAAATTACTTTGTCTGTCATATTTAGAAAGGAAAATTTTTCAAAACAGCTTTGTCACCAAGTTCTTTGGCGATTTTTAATAAGCGGTTGTACTTGGCAGTACGTTCACTCCTAGCTGGAGCACCAGTCTTGATCTGGCCTGTGCCCATGGCCGTGGCTAGGTCGGCAATAAAATCATCCTCTGTCTCACCACTACGATGCGAGATGACAGCGGTCATATTATTTTGTCTAGCCAAAAGTATAGCTTCAATAGTTTCGCTGAGTGTACCGATTTGATTTAGTTTGATCAAAATAGAGTTAGAAGACTTTTGCTCGATGCCTTTTTGTAGACGCTTGATATTGGTGACATAAAGATCATCACTGACCATCTGCATTTTATTTTCAGTTTTTACTAAAAATTCTTGAAAACCTTGCCAGTCATCTTCACTAAAAATATCTTCTAGAGTACGAATAGGATATTTTTGCATGATGTCCAAATAAAAATCTGCCAGCTCACTGCTAGACAAATTCTTGGCTTCTTTTTTGAGCTCATAGATACTATCTTTATAAAACTCTGTCGCAGCTGCATCAATACCAAAAATAATATCAGTACCTAGTGTGTAGCCAGCTTTTTGGATGGCTTTGGACATGAGCTCAAATGGTTCGCTGTTTGATTTTACGGCTGGTGCAAAACCACCTTCATCACCAACACTGATTTCATAGCCTTTGCTTTTTAAAATCTTTTTCAAATGAAAATATACTTCGGCACACATCCTGATAGCTTCGCTAATATTTTTGGCGCCTATAGGTAAGATCATATATTCCTGAATATCAGTGGCCCAGTTGGCATGCTTACCACCATTCATGATATTCATCATGGGCAATGGTAAATAATACTTAGCATCAAAATCTGGATTGAACTTGGCTAGATATTCATACAAAGGTTTTTTTTCTGACATAGCTTGGGCTCGAGATGTCGCTAGTGACACAGCCAAGATAGCATTGGCACCCAGCTTAGCTTTATTCTCAGTACCATCCAGATCAATCATGAGTTGATCAATATTTTTTTGTTCGCTAGCTTCCTGACCTAGTAAAGCTGGGGCAATAATAGTTTCTATATTTTTAACTGTTTGTAAAACTCCTAAACCA
>CAYVXP010000037.1:2375-7671 GCA_964455165.1 uncultured Gammaproteobacteria bacterium | reverse complement strand
CGTGATGGCTCAGCATGTCAATTTGATTGTTTTTGCTCATCTCTTCCGGATATTCTAATCGCTATTCTGCCTTTAGAGTTTTCTATAAAAGGTATATTAGTCCAAGAAAAATTTATTGTTATATAAAAAATCAACCTGCCGTCTAATTTTTTTGTGACTTTATCTGATTCAGAAACTTCTATATTAAGACACCTAAAACTCACGCCATCAAGAGAAATTAAATCTAACGACAAATCTTTATACATAATACCCGTTGATTTATCTATTAGCCAGTCCTTTGGTACACTGCCGGCGATAGTGATACCAGACCCTACTTCATCATATGGCTTTGGTTTGATTATATCTATTTTTTTCTTTTTTAAGATAGCAAACATACGGTATACATTTCAATCAAATAATAAATAAGCAAAAAACCGCCTTAAGCGGTTTTTTTAAGTATTTAATCATTTATAAGGGATCGATAGTATTTATCAACCTGGATATTTGGATTTATCTTAACCAAATCATTTATAAATTTTTTAATAACTTTTTTACCAAAAGAATTTTCACTTATAGCAAATACGTTTTCCTGCCCATCAACTTTATAATAAACAAACATCTGATAACCGAATGCTGAACCTAAACCCTTGTAACTTGATGCTCTATTTATACTATCAACATCCTTAACCGTAATTTTCTTTTTAATAAATATAAAATATGAATACTCTAATATTCCATCATCTGAGATTGTAATTCTTATAGTAGAAATTAGCCACACTAATGCAGCCGCCAGGACAAAAAATCCGCTGATACCGTATATAGAACTACTAGTATTGCCACTTGGCCACACAATATCTGATATCAACAGAAACAACACCGGCACTAAAAAAATTATTCCTATTACTAAAATGTTTGTTTTATAAATTTTTTTCATATATTTTATTGTAAAAATGCTGGCGTACTTTGATTAAATATACTTTCTCTACTCTGATAAAACATATTACTGCTGTTCTGCTGACTATTTGCATTATTAATAAATTCATGATTTTGAGAATTATTAAACATGCTAGACATAAGATTCGTGTTATATTCTATGCCTATACCTACTGCCTCCCCTAATAATGCCTGCTGTGTATGTTTACCAGTGAAAAAAGCTTGGGTACCAAAATTTGGTAACCTGCCACGTACCTGTGGAGTACCTTTTATTCTCCTTCTTTAGGTAAATCAATCATATCTTCTACTAATATGACTTGCCAAGGCTCTAATTGATCTTTAGTTTTTCCTTGATGATTATTTTCATCAAACCTTTGAGGGAAATAGACTAAGGGTTCATTTTGATAGCCATCCCAAGTCCAAACTGGGTTATCAGTATCTAGTGCTAGTGGTTTACCTTCTGAGTCAAGTAAGCTTTGATTGTTATGATGTTTTAGTAGAACTTGTTTGTATTTTTCTACTAGTGTAGCGATAGGAAGACCAAAGGGAACTACTAGAAGTTTTTGGAAGCCTTGCGAAGCTTTTTTATCTAGCTGTTCACTGTTGTTCCTTATTCCTTCTAAGATACTATCAAAGGTAGGGAATGGGTATTCTTTGTTACCTATTCTAATTCCTTGTTCTCCACTAGAGAGGGTTTCTAGGATACCAGAAGAGCCAAGTATTGATATTTGACTTAGATATTGTTGTTCTAGATTTTCTTGTTCTAGATTTTCTAGAGGGTAAATTTGGTTATTTAGTTCTTTTATTTTAGTTTCTAACTCTTGTTTTAGTTTAGTAGGGATAGTAAAATCACCTGATTTAATAGAGTCAGAAAGAGAGCTGTCAAATTGGTTTTGAAGAGTTTTGATGTTTTCTAGTGAGGCAAGGAGTTCGGGGCAGTTGGGTTTTTCCATGGTTGATTGTTTAGTAAATTAGCTTAATTATCCTATTTTACTCACCAAAAGTCAATACAAAAAACAGAAGTAATTTTACTTACTTTTTACTATATTTTACCGTCTAAAAGGTAACAGTAATGTGTAACTTTATGCCTTGTTTCCGTGTCACTTTTGTCACTTTTTGAGAAAAACAAGACGCACGAGGATCTCTTGATTTTTAAGTAAAAACATTGTAGAATGGCCTTGCTGGGCTTACTCGGAACACGGTTCCAGCCCGAGCTAGCCCGCCATTCGATTCGCCTTTTGCTACGCAAAAGTCTCACTCATGATCTACGGTGCTTACCAGCACCTCCGACCACTCCATTCTAAAATCGAATGTCCTGCCATTCGGCCCTGAAGGGCTCAGGCCCTGAACGGGAACGAGTGAACAAAGTGAACGAGTCGAAGGGCATTACAATTTTTGATTACCTAAGCGCCTAGTAAATACTAGGTTTTTTGATTGTTATAAAACCCCACATACCATGGGGGTATCTGAGATAATAAATTATAAATTACTACTACTTCTTACTAAATATATTTATACTTACAAAATATACTTCCAATAATAATTAGACAAAATCAATAAAAACACCTACACTATTTGGGTATTTAGATGCTAAAAAAAATAAAATTACAAAATAAATTTTACTATAATGACTCAAGATGAAGCACTCGCAATCCTCACGACTGGCGCCAATGTTTTTCTGACTGGCGAACCAGGCAGTGGAAAAACTCACCTAGTCAATCGCTATATTACTTGGTTACGCGACCATGACATCGCAGTCGCCATCACTGCCTCGACTGGGATTGCCGCCACACATATTGGTGGCTCGACAATTCATTCGTGGAGTGGTATCGGCATCAAGCGTCAGCTCAGCTCTCATGATTTGAATAGTATCAAAGACAAAAGTAACCTTGTACAAAGAATAAAAAATGCCCACGTATTGATCATTGATGAAATTTCTATGCTGACAGGCAATACACTGGGTATGGTCGAAACTGTGTGTCGAAAAATTCGAGACAACAAGACAACATTTGGCGGCTTGCAAGTTGTTTTGGTTGGAGACTTTTTTCAATTACCACCGATAGTGTCACGAGAATCTTATACTGACCAACAATATTCACTCACTACACCAGATTCACATTTTGCTTTTTCATCCACAGTCTGGCCAGCTCTGAATCTGCGTACTTGCTATCTAGCCGAACAACATCGTCAAGAAGACTCAATCTTTCTAGAATTACTATCCGCTCTACGCCAAGGCACAGTGACTGCTTCTCATCGCGCTTTATTACAAACACGATCGACTACCAAAGCTAAAAGTGACATTACGCAACTTTTTTCTCACAATATCGATGTTGACCGCATCAATGACATCGAGCTAAAAAAATTACCAGGCGCGGAGAAAGTTTTTATGATGATGAATCGAGGATCAGCTCAGTTGGTCACCCAATTGCAACGTGGATGTTTATCACCAGAAAAATTGACTCTCAAAATCGGAGCTAAAGTGATGTTTACTAAAAATGATCCATCATTCAAATTTGTAAACGGCACACTGGGAACAGTAGTAGGATTTTCCAAAGAAAACTCTTACCCGATAATAAAAACCTCAAGCAAACACGACTTAGTAGTCGAACCCATGGAGTGGCATCTGGAAGATGGTGATAATATTTTGGCCCGCATTGTGCAAATACCTTTGCGTCTAGCCTGGGCTATCACCGTGCACAAAAGCCAAGGCATGTCACTGGATGGTGCTCATATGGACTTGTCGCAGGTTTTTGAATATGGCCAGGGCTATGTAGCCTTATCGCGCGTGCGCACCTTGGCTGGTCTGACACTGGCTGGCATCAATGAACACGCCCTCAAAGTACACCCAGAAATTCTGCTTAAAGATGTTGAGTTTCACCAAGCTAGTCAGATGGCCAGTGCTGAATTTTCACATATCAGTCCCACCGAGCTTTTGACCAAACAACATGATTTCATCCGCCTCTGCGCTGGTAGTATTAATACCAAACGTTCAATAAAAAAAGAAAAAAAATCTAGCTCGACCTACGACGTCACGCGAGCATTACTTTTACAAAAAAAATCCATTCAGGCTATAGCTACAGAACGAGCTTTGAGCTCAGACACTATCATCAGTCATATAGAAAAACTTGTTGCCCAAAAAAGGATCAACCCAAAACGCAAGCTCGCTCACCTACAGCCAGAATCAAAGCGTTATGAAAAAATAAAAAAAGAGTTTGAAAAAATATACCAAGAGACTGGTGAGCTACGTCTTTCACCTGTGCATGAAGCACTAGGAGAGAACTTCGACTTTGAGGAACTACGCCTAGTACGATTATTTTTGGATTGCAAGTGATGATTCAAATTCAACTAGCCTCTATTTTTTATACCTCGTCACTCGACGGACAATATTACGAGGCTGGCTCAATATTTTCTGGTTTCTTTTCTACAAAACATTCGGCTTGATTAAATTTTTCACTCCATTGCTCTGGACTACCATAATCCGCAAAGTCTTTGTACAGCCTATGATTTGATATAGGTTTGTGCGCCGCTTTGATCGGACACCAATATCTCTCTGTCCTCGCCCCTATCTCAGTAGCATAAGAAAATAAACCATTAACGTAACTACAATAAACACAATTTATTTTTTGGATAATATTCAAATAAGCTAAAAATTGTCGATCAAAAATAAAATGATCCTGCCGACGAACCTTGGGAATATGATAAAGAGGTAAGGCAACACTATTATACAACATTAGAAAAAGATCTAATATGACGGCCGGCACAATCATGATATAGATAAAAGGAATAGAAAGAAAATGTCGTATGTTTTTGGGGATAATATATTTCCAAGTTGGAATACGAAGACTCCTATTTCTTTCATTAAACTTTTGAATGAAAACAACGCGACTCTTATTTATCGAAAAGCCGTACTGCGCAGCCAATCTTTCATATTCTTTTTGCAAAGACCCATGCAAAATATCAATATTGTCTAAAATTTTCTTTATTTTTGAATCTATCATATTATTTTCGATCTAGTGATAAACACTGCCAACAAAGTATAATGGTATTACAAAAAAGAGTAAAGAAAAGCTAAAAAAATATCATTTTTAGTATTTCCTTACTTAAATATAAGCTCAAAAATAGGACTGGACAAAACACTCAAAAACTATTATAATGCTTTGGTATTTGCTGATTTCTAGTAAATATACACTAATTTTATGGCCTCGTAGCTCAATGGATAGAGCGTTTGGTTGCGGTCCAAAAGGTTGCAGGTTCGATTCCTGCCGGGGTCACCACTCTTCGCGATAGCGAAGAGTGTCGCCCGAAGCCTTTGGCGAAGGGTGACGCTAGCTGTTTATTTAAATAGTCTATGTGTAGCTATCGCTACGAGTGGCCCTTGGCCACA
>CAYVXP010000037.1:0-2365 GCA_964455165.1 uncultured Gammaproteobacteria bacterium | reverse complement strand
AAGGTTGCAGGTTCGATTCCTGCCGTGGTCACCACTCGACTCGTCCCGCGTAGCGGGACTCGCTCGTGGTTTCAGCACCTCTCCGCCAGCCGGCGGATCGATGCTTCAACCATTTGCGGTCGATGGGTAAAAAAATTTATTTAATTTTCAGGAGGCGTGCCAGAGTGGTTGAACGGGGCAGTCTTGAAAACTGCTAGGTCTGAAAGGGCCTCAGAGGTTCGAATCCTCTCGCCTCCGCCAATATAAGCTGTGTTTTGACAGCTTTTTTATTTTAAGGCTAAATATGTTATAATATAGCTATAAATAATACCTATGGAAAACAATCAAAAAGAATCAGGCGAAGAAGAACAAGTCCCAAGTAACTACGCCGATTATGGCGAAGTATTGGCCTCTTGGCAATTTCCCGAACACATCAAGCATGAACGCAGTCTAAAGTGGTATGTTTTCTTCTTTTTATTAGTAGCTATTATCATCACCTTGTCTGTATTTGGCTTTGATGTCACCTTATTTAGAATATCTGGCCAGCCTTTTGGTTTGAGCTTTGATAAAAATTATCTATTCATAGTCTTGATAGTATTGTTCCTAATTTTATATTTTTATTATGAACGCAAAGAAATAGAGAATATGACTATTTTTTTGACAGAAGATGGTGTGGTGATCAATAATAAACTGATTGAATACAAATCTCTTGATGATTTTTACCTGGTATATTTTCCTCCTAAGATTAAAAATCTATATCTCCAGCCAAAAAATTTACTAAAACCAATAATCATCATCCCCCTAGAAGATGAAAATCCAATAGAAGTGAGAGAAATATTATTACGCTACCTCAAAGAAGATCTGGAAAAAGAAGAAATGCCAACCAGCGAATCCTTATCAAAAATTTTCAAATTATAATTCATTATATTAGCACTAAAACTATAAGCTGAACCCTACGTTCAGCTTATTTGTCCTAATATGGGAAAAAATTTTTATTACAATACTCCTCTCGCTCAACTACACTCTATCACCAATAGTCTGGAGCGTGATTTTAATAAACTAGCCATAAAAACTGTCGGTGATTTATTATGGTACTTTCCTTGGCGTTATGATGATTTGAGTGAAGTAAAAAAAATTGCTGAAGTTGCTGACGGTGAACTAGTAACTATCAAAGCCACTGTTATAAAAATAAGATCTTTTCGTTCTTGGAAAAGAAAAATAATGATCACCGAAGTGATAGTCACTGACGAAGAATCTCAGCTAACTGCCACTTGGTTTAACCAAAAATTTATTAGCCAAATATTAAAAGTTGGTGATGAAATTTTTTTAAACGGTAAACTGCAAATCAAGGCTAATAAATTCCTACTAGCTAACCCTAGCTATGAAAAGGTCAAAGACCGCCCACTGCACAGCGCCCGCCTAGTACCAAACTACCATCTCAGTGGCAAAATAACCCAAAAACAACTACGCTTTGTGATGGATAAGGCTCTCAAAATAGCCCCTAGTGTCGATGATCCTTTTCCAGTGGAGATACTCAATAAAGAAAAATATCCTTGGCTTTTTGAAGCTTTACAGCAAATTCATTTTCCCAGTGACCAGGAAAATTTAGACAAAGCTATTGCTAGATTAAAATTTCAAGAGCTACTTTACCTCCAGCTCAAATACCAACTAGCTAAAAAAGATTACCAAAAAAATGACAGCTGGAAAATTGCTACTGATCAATTATTTTTAAATAAACTAAAAAAAGATTTACCTTTTGAGCTGACAGACGATCAAGAAAAATCTCTAGCCGAAATAATGCTTGATCTAAAAGCTGAGCAACCTATGAATCGTCTACTAGAGGGCGATGTGGGCTCAGGTAAGACTATCGTAGCCCTTCTGGCTGCCCTCTCTGTCATAAAAAATGGTCAGCAAGTAGCCTTTATGGCTCCGACTGAGATATTGGCCCGCCAGCATTACCTCAACGCTATAAAATCGTGGCCAAAATTATTAGAAAATAATGTAGCTTTGCTCAGCAACAGCCAGCAACTTTTGGGTTTAGAAAATAATGGTAATAAATACAGCATTGCTAAATTATTAAGCCAAGGCAAAATTAAATTAATTTTTGGTACCCATAGTTTGATCCAAGAGAGCCTTGCTTACAAAGATTTGGCTCTAGTCATCATCGACGAGCAACATCGCTTTGGTGTCAAACAAAGACAAGCTTTGAAAACAAAAAATACTGACAAGCTTGTGCCACATCTCCTATCTATGACTGCTACTCCTATCCCTCGCACTCTATCACTGACACTCTATGGAGATCTGGATATATCACTGATCAAAACCAAGCCGGCTGGTCGCCAAATAATAAAAACATTTTTGGTACCTGAAAAAAAACGAGCTGACG
>CAYVXP010000036.1:859-7984 GCA_964455165.1 uncultured Gammaproteobacteria bacterium | reverse complement strand
AGACAGGGCGTGGGCGCTTATACTTTGTGTCGTATTATATTCATGTTCATACTCCGTGCCCCAGTGGATATTGACGATGACTAAATCTGTTTGTTTTTTAAACTCCGTCACTATTTTTTGCGCCTCTGTCAGATCAAAATTATGATAGACCATACTAAAACCAAGCATAGCAACTTTTACACCATTAATTTCTACTACCTTACCGGTGCACTCCCCTACTTCGGCATCGGCACAGCCAGAAAAATTAATACCAATATTTTTTAAATTGACTCGAGTTTCTTGTAGACCGCTAGCTCCTTGATCAGTCAGATGATTGTTGGCAATATTAAAAAAATTAAAATTATATTTTTTGAGCTCCGCAACTATTTCTGGACTAAAAGCAAAATCATTGCCCGCCTCTGGCGCGTAGTGATCACCGCCATCAGTCACCGCTCCCTCCAGATTGGCCAGCACCATATCACTGCCTCTAAAAAATCTATTTTCTTCAGCAGCTAAATTTTCTAGCAGTGGACTAAAACCATTTTTAGCTATTTTAGCGCCAACATTGCGATCGAGCATGATATCACCAAAAGCTAGAAAATTAATAACTTGATTAGTTTTTTTTGCACCTTTGGTAAAATAATAAAATTGATGACTAGTACCTAGCGTATCCAGATTGTTTATCAAGCGACTAGAATTTGTTTGCCACAAAAGATTAGCCTGTTCTACATTTGTTTCATTAGCATAATGCAAAGCTACAGCCAAAGAAGCTGGCGAATCAACTTCCAGATTCCAGACTCCGACTTCATCTAGATTTTCAATCACCGCTCTACTCTTGTCATCATGAAAATCGGCAACTAAGGCTGGCAAGTAGTGTGAAAAATCTACACTAGCCAAAACTAAAGTATTGCCGTCACTATTACTTTTGATATTGGCTGCTAATTGTTTAGCCTCCTCTGGAGTAGTGGCACTCTTTAAAATCACCGATACTAATTTGGCTTCTGGTAAACTTTTTTTGATAAAAGGCACTAGACCAGAGATAGCATGTTCACCCGCAAAAGGTTCTTCATCAATCTTGGCACCTTTTTGTTTAGCTAAATTTTGTGCCAAATCAGTGTCCGGTAAAATATCGCCATAGGGAGTTTGCCACTGGGCTTGTGAAATACTGATTTTATTAGCGCCTTGTTCAAAATGATTTGGCCCTACTAAAACTACGGTTTTAATATCTTGTTTTTTTAAACCCTCAAAAAAAGTAGCGACTTTACCTTTGACTATCAAGTGGTGCGGTAAGATGCCCACTCTGACCTTGTCACTATAGCTAAAATCTGCAGCCGCTTGCTGATAGGCTTCATCATAAAAATCAGCCGTTGTATAAAATGACTGGTGTTTAATAAATTGACCATTCTCTTGCTCAGATGAGTCAGAAATTATCGGCTGATCGATTTCTTTGTTCGTCAACCAAAAACTAAGTGCTGCTTGCACAGCTAGAGCAAGCAGCAGGATTAAAATAGATGTAACTAATAATTTTTGTCTTTTTTCCGTCATTTATTATTTTTGCAATTCTCCGCCCCACTCCACAACTGTGAAACCCATACGCTTTGGTGTGGTCAATTTTTGCTCTTTGACTTGGATTGGTTTAGCTAGGGCTCGGAAGTCCATAAAGACACGAATCACGCTATCTGGCCTTGGTGAGACAGTCAGTGGAGCCATCTTATCAAACTCCGCTTGTGGTAAAAAAGTCACGAAGTAGTATGGATCACTCTGCATACGTGCTAGCCAAAATTCCATAAAATCATTAATTTCTTTGGCATTGAGACCTTGGATAGCTAGTTTCTCGCGTAAAAATTTATTTACCTCATTTTTGGCTACTACAAAACCTTCATTAGAAATCTGATAGTTCAAAGCATAACCTTCCCAAAATAAATATGGATAATTTTTCTTATCTTGATAGTTATATAAATTACCATTTGGCTCGGCTTTTACTTGCCAGCCATTACCATAGACTGGCTCAGTTTTTATAAAACCACCAGTTGGATTGACCTTGACTGAAACATCGGCAGTTTTAGTTGGATAAAGATATATTACTGGTTTGCCCATTTCAGCCATAGGCGCATAATCAAAATTTCGCATTACAACAAAGTAACCCAAAGGATCACGCCAAAAGATTAATGGCTTGGAGGCTAAAAAATTAGCAAAAGATATTTTTTTAATATTTTCGCCAGGATAATACTCATCATATATCGATTGCAAAATAGATTCTTGATCACTAACACTACGCTTAGTACTACTATCTTTTAACACGTAAATATCCTCACCGTTATTTGTTTTACCAATCACTCTAAGTTGAGATACATCCTTTATATAAGAAGCAGTGGCCACACAAGTGCCACCAGAACTCATCATATATGTCGATTCGATATAATATTCATCGGTATTTTTTTTACCATCAAGCCAGGTGATATCCAAAATATAAGGCTTACGATAATCAGGTTCGGTTATAGTTAAAGCGTTTCCCCCTAAAAATGGCAAGTTAAAATAATATTTTCTAGCTGCACCATCTGGTTTATTACTTATGTAACAACCGTAATTATCTTTATAAATAGTAAATTCATTTTCAGTAATGACCGGCGTTAAATCCGCCGGAGTTGATAAATTAGACGACAATCTATACGGTTTTTCATTAATTAAAACAAAATTATATTTATCATTAATTTTTACAACCTTGGGTATATTTAAATTTTTAATAACAACATTGCTCTTTTCATCGAATAGAAAATCTATACCAGAATATAGCTCATCTGAATAATTTTGTAACAGAATTATTCTATCATTTACTTTCATTGTATAAAATAATGGCAAGCCCATCTCTTGCAGCTCGACAATATACACCTTGGCCCCATCGTAGTTACCTCCACTAACAGTACCAACAAAATATGGAATAATTAAACTAAATAACTCTTTAACATTTTTAAAATAAACATCATTCCTGCTTAATGTACTTAATCTAGTCTCGAGTTTACTAGCATCAAAAACATCCTCGTTACTTGCCTTCGCGGCAGAACCTTGCCAGTTTATATTAATTTCAAATTCGGAACCACTTTCTGTACTAGTGCTGTTATTATTTATATTTTCATTTTTAGTAACTATATTATTTTCTGGCTGACTAGTTGGTTTTTTAAATAAAAAATATAAAACTACTGCATTGCCCAATAATAAAATAATCACCAAAATCACCAAAATTAAATTGGTAGATTTTTTGGGCGCTTGGCCTTGAGTATCGGCCGGCACTACATTGTCATTTTGGATGTCCATAGTTTTAAAAATTTTAATACCTAATAAGTTAAATTATAACACAAAAGCCTATTTTTCTACAAAAACAAAAAGACACCGATTTTTAGCGCGGTGCCTGATTGCTATAATCTTCATCTAGTAATTCTTTGTACTGCTGATTGACACTAAGAGCGGGCTTGATAGTAGAAACTACTGCGTCTAAACTTTGGTTATAATAATCTACCACCAGAAAATGTCCAGCAATAGCTAAGGCAATAATAATAATGGCAAGCTTTTGATTCATTTTATTTTTATACTATTATAATACTGGTGACACTGGCTTTTGTAAATAGCTTAACCCATTTGTTCACGCCACAAGGCAGAATACAAACCAGCTTTTTTCAACAACTCCTGATGAGTACCACTTTCTACTAGGCTGCCTTTTTCTAAGACAAATATTTTATCAGCGTGCAAGACGGTCGATAAACGGTGAGCAATGATGACCGTAATTAGTTCTGGTCTGATCTTGGCAATACTCTTGATAGTATCCGTGATTTCTTTTTCAGTCAGTGAGTCTAGACTGCTAGTGGCTTCATCAAAAATAATAATATCTGGATTACGCAAAAGAGCTCGGGCAATAGCTAATCTTTGTCTTTCGCCGCCAGATAATTTCAAGCCACCTTCGCCTATCTTGGTATCAAGACCTTTCTCAGCTCTGCTCAAAATATTATCAGCCGCTGATTGATGTAATACCTCTAGACACTCCGCATCTGATGCACCAGGTCTTACAAACAAAAGATTTTCCCTTATCGTGCCAGCAAAAAGCTGAGTCTCTTGAGCTACTAGACCAATACGCTGACGAAAAGCATCAAAGTCAATTTGGGTACTAAGGTGATTATTGAATCTCAACTCGCCACTAGCTGGCTGATACAAACCGACAATCAATTTTATCAAAGTGGTTTTACCAGAGCCTGATGGCCCGACAAAGGCCACATTTTCTCCAGACTTAATGACAGCACTAAGACTCTTGATAGTTTCAAATTCAGCACTATTGTATTTAAATCCGACTTTATCAAAATTTATTTCTTCCAAGCTCTGTAAAACTATAGCATTCTCGGGCTTCTGCTCGGGCTTTTGTTGCAAAATCTCGTCCAGTCTACTCATACTAGCTGAAGTTTCTTGATACTTGGCTACCACCTGTCCAAACTGAGCCAGTGGTGTGAAGATAAAAAACGAATAAATAAACAAAGTAAAGAATTGACCCAAAGAAATATTTTGAGTAAAAATCAAATACATCATGGCACTGATCAATGTGGCACGCATAGTATTGAATAAAGTGCCTTGCCAAAAATTAAAAGTCCTAATAATCCGCACTTTATTTAACTCCAAAACTAAAATATCCTCGTTTACTTTATTTAAACGACTAATTTCTTGCTGATCAAGACCAAGTGATTTTACTAGCTGGACATTGCGTAAAGTTTCAGTAGTCGAGCCCGCTAACTCAGCTTGCTGATTGATAATCAGTTTTTGAGCTTGCCTTATTTTTTTACTCAAAAGATAAGCACTAAAACCTAAAACTGGCAAAAGTAAAAAATAAATCGTGCCAATCAACCAGTGTACAATAAAAGCATAAACCAAAACAAATATAATACCAATCAACGACACGAAAACCATGTTGATTAGTTGAATTATCAGCTCTTGTGAATCATCACGGGCTTTTTGCAATTTTTGTAATAACTCTCCTGAACGCTGATCTTCAAAATTGATATATGGTAAAGAAAAAGAATGTTTGACACTATCAGAATATAGTTTGGTACCTACACGTTGCGCAATCACATTGACATAATATTCCTGAAAATTCTTGGCTATCCGAGATACCAAAGCTACACCCATATAAGCTAATAGCAACCAACCAATACCAACCAAAAATTGATTTTGGGTCAAGGTATCAAATTTAGAAGCATAATTATCGATCATCAAGCGAAATACTTGGGGATCCAACAAAGAAAACAATTGATTGACACTGGCAAATAGCAAAGAATAAACTAAATACTTTTTATGCGTCATTAAATAATTCCACAACAACTTCATATATTTATATTACTTCGTAGCCCTCAGCTTTAATTATTTTTTTTATTTCTGCTAAATTTATTTTACTCTCATCAAACTTTAATTTTGTTTCTTGCTTAGCAAAATTGGTTCTAGCCTCTTTGACACCGGCATCTTCTAGAGCACCATCAATATTCATAGCACAAGCTGTGCAATGCATACCGTTTATTTTTAAAATTATTTCTTGCATAATAAATCTATTTTACTATATTAAATACTCCCCTGTACATTCCCATACTACAGGTAAAAGCTATTTTACCCAAATCACTAGGAGCAGTGAACTTAATCACTTCCTCCGTGCCAGGAGCTACGACTTTTTCAATACCAAATTTTGGTATAGTAAAAGCTTGAGCACAAGAATAAGCATTTTCATTTTTTATGGTCAAAGTAATTTCTTCGCCCGCCTTGATATCCCAATTGTTCGGCACATAGCCATTATTTGTAATCATGATAGTAATGTCTTTACTAACTATTTGATTTGATTTTACTTGATTACTATTACCTGAAAACCAAGTAGCTCCGCTCAAAGAGATGGCACCATTGATAGCAAACAAAGATAAAATAATGATCAAAACAGCTGCTGCTCGATAAAAATTTTTCTGCCACTTGGCACTCAAGCTATTAGCACCATATCCTAAGATAAAAAATAATGGAATAGTACCTAAGATAAATGAGAACATAATCAAAGCACCAGTCAAAGCCGAGGCAGAAGAAATAGCCAAAGCCATCATGGCCTGCGTAGTACCACAAGGTATAAATATAGTCATCAAACCAAGTAGAGCTGGTGTGAAAATATCCGCACTCTTGGCTTTGTTCCGCACCAACTTAGTCAAAAAACGTGGTGGCTGGATAACAAAATATCTAAAAAATGGATGCACCTCTAATAAACTCAGAGCTGTACCAATCATAAATACAGCTATCAAAATCTGCAAAGCCACTCGCACAGCAAATGACAAAGTAAAAAATGAACCAAGCCAACCAAGAAGAAATCCCACAATAGTATAAGCAATCAGCTTGGCAACAACAAAAGCTATGATAGGTAAAGCTTTATTTGATTTTTCTTCTTGTTCTCCTTCGTGACGCTGAGCAATAGCTGTCGCCAGTAGCCCACCTTGCACCGCTAGACAGGTCAAGCCACCAGTGAGGAGACCTGTCAAAAATATAGTTAATAAATTTGTATTTTGCATAAATTATTTACCATGTTAAATTTTAATTTTTTTTAATCTTAAAGAATTAGTCACTACCGAGACACTACTGACGGCCATGGCAAGGCCAGCAAAAATTGGATTCAAAACAATACCAAACCAAGGGAATAGTAAACCAGCCGCAATTGGTATGCCGATCACATTATATATAAAAGCCCAAAATAAATTTTGCTTGACTGTCAGCATAGTAGCGCGAGATAATTTCACTGCTTGGCTTATTTTATTGATATCACCATGTAGCAAAGAAATACCAGCTGACTCAATGGCAATGTCAGTACCCGTAGCCATAGCAATACCGACATCGGCCAAGGCCAAAGCTGGCGCATCATTGATACCATCACCAACCATAGCAATTTTTTTTCCATCTGCTTGTAAACTTTTTACTTTTTCGGCCTTCTGATTGGGCAGGACATCAGCTATGATTTGATCTATACCAACTTGTTGGGCAATATAGGCAGCGGCCAATTCATTATCACCCGTCAGCATGATCACTTTAATACCCAGTTTATGTAGGGCATCAATCGCTGATTTAGCATTGTCTTTGATAGTGTCACTCAAAGCA
>CAYVXP010000036.1:0-849 GCA_964455165.1 uncultured Gammaproteobacteria bacterium | reverse complement strand
TCTACTTTTAGGATAATAACAGTTTTACCCTGATGTTGAAGTTCTTTTATTTTATTATTAGCCATATCTTTTTGATCTGGCTTATGAATAAAAATATTTTTTCTAGCTATCTCTGCTTGTAGACCAACTCCCTCCAAAGCCTTAAAATTTTGCACTGCCAAAAATTCTATTTTCTTTTCTTCAGCTTTGGCTACAATCGCCTGAGCTAAAGGATGTTCAGATAATTTCTCCGCACTAGCTAAGTATTGTAAAATAATATTTTCCGGATAATCTGCATGCAAACTAAAAATATCAGTCAAGGCTGGCTGGCCTTTGGTGATAGTCCCAGTCTTATCCAGAACAATCGTTTTGACCTTACTTAATTTTTCTAAACTTTCGGCATTACGCACCAAAATACCGTATTGTGCCCCTTTGCCCATACCGACAATCATGGCCGTCGGAGTAGCCAAGCCCAAAGCACAAGGACAAGCAATAACCAAAACTCCCACAAAAGATAAAATGGCGTATGACAAGGCTACTTGCGAGCCAAGAGCAGTGCTACCAAATACTAGCCATAAAATAAAAGAAGCCACCGCAATCAGCAATACTATGGGCACAAAAACTCCAGAAATTTTATCAGCTAATTTTTGAATTGGCGCTTTGGACCCTTGGGCTTCTTCCACCATTTGGATAATCTGAGCCAGCATAGTATTAGCACCAATCTGGTCAGCAATAAATTGAAAACTACCTTGTTTGTTTATAGTAGCTCCAATGACTCGATCACCAATTTTTTTATCAACTGGTATTGGCTCACCTGTGATCATCGACTCATCAATAGATGATTGACCAAAAATAATCACTCCGTCAACC
>CAYVXP010000035.1:0-7986 GCA_964455165.1 uncultured Gammaproteobacteria bacterium | reverse complement strand
TATTTTTAAAATGACTCATCCTCAGGTAAAATATTTTTTAACTCTTCAGGAAGGCGACCCCATAGACTATATCGAAAAAACCATGAAGCCGGTGTGGCCATTATTTACCAGGGCTTTTACCAAAGCTGACAAAGTCCAAGTGATCTCTACTTTTTTAGCCGACTGGGCAAAAAAACGCGGAGTGCCTGATGATAAAATTGAGCTAATCTATGATGGTGCTAACCCTCGAGACTTGAACGAAGTAGTTTCTGAGCAAGAAGTAAGTGGACTGAAAAAAAACTTAAACAAAAAAGATGGCGAAATTTATTTAGTAAACACTGCTCGCTTAGTTCACCAAAAAGCCAACGACGATGTTATTAGGGCACTGGCTCTTTTACCAACTAATATTAAATTTCTTGTTGTTGGTGACGGTCCGGATGAGGCCATGCTCAAAAATCTAGCCAAAGAATTGAGTGTCGAAAATCGGGTCATCTTTACTGGTCGCGTTGATAGATCAGAAGTAACCAAATATCGTAAAGCAGCTGATATATTCGTCTGCCCTAGTAGATCAGAAGGCTTAGGACACGCCTTGCTATCGGCCATGGCCTCTCGCCTACCAGTCATAGCCACCCAAGAGGGCGGTCTAGCCGAATTTATTTTTGATGCTCAAAAAAATCCCGATAAAGAAGCGACTGCTTGGGCCGTCGATAAAGATAGCACAGAACAAATTGTCAGTACCGTCAAAGATATCTTAGAAAATAATAAAAAAACTAAAAAAATAACTGATACCGCTAGAAAGATGGTGGAAACAAAATATAACTGGGACATGATAGCCCAAGATATGAGGAATAAAATATTTAATAATATATAAAAAATATGAATGAAGAAGATTTTAAAATTCTTAGTGACAAAGTAGCTGCTGGCACGGCCACTCAAGAAGAAATACTTTTGTTTGCCCAAGAGCTAAATACCACTATAAAAAATTTGCGTAATAACTTAACTAGTATAAAAAAATAATTATATGTCTTTTGAAGAAGTTCCAACTAATATACCAAGGCCCATAGAAAACCCAGATCTCAGCACTGACATTGATGCTGAAATGTTTACTCTAGCAGAAGAAGCTGGCAAACTAGAGCAAGAAATAAAAACCCTGCAGACAGAAGCTGTCAATGATAATATTGATGAAGAAAAAAAAGCTGACATTTTTTCTCAAACGAGAAAAATAACTTATGCGGTTGCGGCTTTGCTAGCCATACCGCTAGCCGCTGGTGTCTTCAAACCAGAAAAGGCTAGAGAAATTAATGAAGCCATGAGTAAATTGGTTAATAATAATATACCAGAAATGTTAACTATCTTTGGTGTAATGTTAGGTGCAGTCACTATTTATGCAGTACGTGAAGAGATACAAACCAATAAAAAACGAGCTCGTTGCCGAAAAATATTTGAAACAATGCTAGAAAAAACTCAAATAAATAACCTTGATGATTTAGACGCTGATTTGGAATATTTGATGGAGCAATTCAAAGATGGTGTTTTTTTATCACGCGAAGCAGAAAAAAAATCTTTTCGGGAGCAATTGTCTACCGTAAAAGAAAAATTAGAATTACATCCGGAATTAGCTAAAGATGGTGCTTTGCTAAAATTAAATAATTTAATTTCGGAACTTCGTTATTACTAATAAACAGCTAAACTTATATGGAACTCCTAGAAAAAGCTCATCGCTTGATGCTAAAAGCGCATGGTCAGCAAGTTCGCAAAACTGATGGCTCGCCTTATGCGGTCCATCCCCTGATGGTAGCTAAAAAATTGGCTCGCTTAAATTTTCCTGATGAAGTCATTGCTGCGGCCATGGTCCATGATATCCTGGAAGATACCGATATCACTGAACAACAACTGCGCCAAGAGTTGGGCGATGAAGTAGTAGATATTATCTTGCCACTATCAGAAGATAAAAAATTAGAGTGGGAAGAACGCAAACAAAAATATATAAGTGACGTTAAAAATGCTAGTTCAAGCACCAAGGCTGTCTCCATTGCTGATAAAATCCATAACCTAGAAAGCATTATCGAAACATACAAAACAATGGGGCCAGATATTTGGACAAAATTTAACCGCGGTAAAGAACAAAAAATGTGGTTTGAGCACGAGATGTTAAAAGCTTTCCAAGAATCCTGGGATCATCCGATGATCGCTGAATACGAAAAATTATTGAAACAAGTGGAAAAATTAGACTAAACAAAAAACCGCCAATTTCCTATTGTCATTGCGAGGAGCCGTAGGCGACGAAGCAATCCATAAACGTAGATTGCCGCGCTCACTTCGTTCGCTCGCAATGACCCTAGTAAAAAATGGGCGGTTTTTTATTTTTCTTTTATTTTATCAGCACCAGTCCAAGCTAATTCAAAAATCATCCGCATCATATCGGCAATAGTTTTTTCTTCAATGATAACACCGATCAAAATATCTTTTTGAAAATTGATGATAGATAATTTATCTTGACCATAGACAGTAATCTCGCAATTATACGGAAATTTTTCTTTAGGTATATATTTCATCTTTGGGGTGAATTTTTTATCGATACCCCTGTAAACATGTTCATCGTAGCTAGTACTAAATTTGGTCTCTGGAAATATAGCTCTAGTTTTAATACCTAGTTTTTCTTTAGCACGCACATACTTATTAACAAAGTCCGTTGGTAGAGATGGTATCAATGTCTCAACGTTGCTAATTCCCAACATCTCATATGGTTTTTTTTCAGTGATATGATCTTCATACACGGCTAGCACTCCTTCGATACCAGCAAAATAACGAACGCGTGGTTTATTTGGTAATAGATTAAAAATGCCTTCAATCTCCGGTAATATTTTTTTGGCTCGCTCAGCTGACTCTTCAGCTAGCCTGATTTGCATTTTAGTAAAATTCAGCAAACGTTTGGGTGGCTCTACTTGGTAGCATAATTTCTTTTTTTGTTCTATTTCAGTGACCAACCCCTTGATAGCTAGGTCAGTCAATATATGATAGACCGTGGTGCGGTTCAGTTTGGTGATTTCCGCTACTTTTGAGGGAAAGGCGGTGCCCATTTCTAAAACCACTGCATATACTAAAGCGGCTTTTTCAGATAGGCCAATGCTTCGGAGCTCTTTTATAAGGGAAATGTCATGTTCCATGCGTAAATGCTAGCATTTTTTGTTAAAATTGTCAATTTAAACGCACAAAAATAAGAATACATATTATATTTAAGCTTATATTAGCCAAATAGTTAAGATAATTTAGACCAAAATAAAACACAAATTAAACAAATTTGCTATTATGCAGGCGTAAGTCGAGCTGGTTCGGCTTACTACAAAGGAGGACACTATAGTGATCCGACTACAATTTTAGGCCAGGTGGTTTGGTTGTGTACCGACCGGGGGCCGCATAATACCCGGTACATAGAGTTGGCACAACCCCTGTTATTCCGAGGCAACGGAATGGAGAAAGACAACCGAGCCAAGCATCTGTGCGGCAGGTCGAGCTGATGCTCGACCTGCCGCCACCCAAATCTTTCTCCTCCTCATCCGAATCCATAAATATACTTTGTGGCTTCAGATAAGGTTCTTTGTCAAAAAAATGGCAGTAAAAACTGCCAAACAAGAGGAGAAAACCATGCGTAAGTTCTTCATCGCCACCATGTTCGCCTTCATCGCCATCAGCCTGGTCGCCATGACCGGTTGCAACAAGCAACCCAAGATCACGGTGACCAATGAGACCAACACGCCGACCTATGCCTACCAGATCAGTCATGTATCAAGTACTTGGGAAACTTATAGCTACTATATCATTGAGTTCTGGGGTGGTACGGCTGAACAACGCAAAACAGTTGCTACCACGCCCTACTATGAGAAATATAGCTTGCTTTATGGCTTTGAGGTGAGTATGGCAATAAATGATAATGTCAAAACATGGGAACGCATTATGAAGCAGCAGAGGCAATAACTCCTCACACAAGTGGGGACGGACAGTGAACGCACTGACCGTCCTCTCTTTATCCGAATCCATAAATATACTTTGTGGCTTCAGATAAGGTTCTTTGTCAAAAAACGGCAGTAAAAACTGCCACAGCGAAAGGATGACGACATGGCAACATCGATCATTTACCGCGTTAAAGTGGATAGTGGCCTCACGATCGAACAGGCCATCGAACGCTATGCTCCCTACCGTAGATACAGGGAGCTCACCCAAGAACGTAGTGATTTCTTTAAAACTGTCCCTAAAAATGCGAGCGAGGAGACCGACGTTTATTTTTTCCGGGTTGCTTTTCGCGTCAACGATGACGACTTGGAAAAGGAATACGAACGTCGTGGTCTGCGACCGGTTGATCCTTATTCATTGGCTCAGATCAACATTGATGATCGCCGCTTCTCCCATGATCGCCCCAATGGTACCCACTGGAAAGACGCTGAAGGCAAATGGTGCCTGGCTTCTTTCAACCATCATAATGGTCATGATTGCGTGGATATTTATCGCGGCGACTCTCAATGGGGTCCTTTCTGGTGGTTTGCTGGCGTTCGCTCGTCTGCTACCAAAGCAAATGAGTAGCTGATCGTGGCTATTTGTGTAATGGGGACTTGATTGTCCCTCTAGCACCTGACCATGATCAGATCGCAAGACTCCGTCTCAATACAACCCTCACTGGGTTTGAGAGGCGGAGTTTTTTAATGTAAATTTTTCTGCCTAATCTTTTCTTCTTCACTACGCAGAGAGTCGCGCTGAGCTATATAGGCTGTCACCACTGATTGATCAAGAGATTGATCAGCTAAAACTGCTGTCAGTAGTTGCGTATAAAATTTAATGCGCAAATTATTCAAGGCTAGCAGATCACCCTCGGCTTTGGACAAGGTATTGGCATAATGCCAGATTATTTCTGCCAAACGATAAATTCGCATGACTTGCAATGACAAATACTCTGAAGCTGGTCTATTTTCTCTGACATAAAACAACAAGGCTTTTTCTAGCTCAGCATTGTGCATGGACATAAAGTTTATAAACCTTGCCCATGACTCATGTTTAGAACCAAAACGCAAAGAAGAATGATCAAGTAAATAAATATCGCCATCATTAATACGGATATTGTGGGGCACAAAATCCCAGTGTGTCAAAAAGCCACCATACAAATCAATGGTCTGAATATTATTTTTTAAAAATACTCCAGCCTGTTCAAACAAAGCTAAAATATCTTGTTGCTGAGGTAATTTTTGGGCTACTTCTTGTTGATATTGAGCAAAGTGCTGTAAATAATCAGTAGCCGTCCAAATGCCAAAATATTTACTGACCTCATGAGCATGCTCATAGGTAGTCACTTGTACACCTTCTTGTACCTCTAGCCCTTTGAGCCCCAAGAAAAACTGCTCACTTAATGGACGCTCCAAAAACTGACAATCTTGCTCAATATATTTAGTGATAAATATCACTCTGCCGTCGTGCTCTTGATACCATATTTCTGGCGGTGTAAAAAAAACATGATAAGAAAAATTTATTTTGGCAAGCATGGCCCGACTTTTTCTTTCGTGTTTGATTTCGGCAATACCCTTATCATCACTACTGACTTTGATAATCACTCTCAAGTTATCCGCTAAACGTCTGCCTACTAAAACTAATTTTTTTTCACTAAAAGCATAGCGCTCACCGCCAATGTGTACTTGGCTTTCGTCTAATGCAAAACCCAGGGCACCTAAAAGCGGACGCAAGATGGCAATTTCTTGAGCACAATAATCTTCCCATTCTTTTTTGATATCTACGGCCATAGTTATTTTTTCACTTGTGCTTGAAATATCTCTTGCAATTTATTTAAATGATTTTCCCAAGTAAATCTAGCTAGCTTATTTTCCGCTCTACTGCCAAGCAAATGTTTTATTTTTTCCAGTACTTCCTGCTTATTATTAAAATCTACAAATACTCCTGACTGCCCCAAAATTTCTCGAGTATAGTCAGTATCACCAGCTAAAATATTTTTATCAAGCGCTGCACAATCAACCAAAAAATTATCAAAATTTTCTGACTGAGTATTATAAATAATTAATTCTGAAGTATTTATCAAATATGAAATTTCCGCTTTTGATAGTGCTTTATTGCCTAAGTTAATAAATTTCCAATCATTATTTATTTCCTGATTAACTAAATCTAAAGCCTGGCCAAATACTAAAATCTGATTTTTCTTGATCGTTTGCTCAAATGGCAAGATGATTGGTGTAGTAGCTACTGGATAATTTATTACTACTTTAGCTTGCACTAAACCATAACTTTGGCTAAGTGCTTGAGCTAAAACTTGTGATGAAACTATTACTTTATCGGCTTGCCTCAAAGTCCAGGCCTGTAAGTTTTTAATAAGATTAATCTTAAAATTTAGTTCTGGTTTTTCCAAAAATTGCTGCCAAGATTTATTAGTTAGCTGTAAATGTCTAGCTCTTTTCCAAGTTTCATCTTCGATAAAATTTATAATGACTTTTTTACCAGTAAACATTTTTACTAAAATAGCGGGCAAGCTGACGGCTACAGAATTTTGGACATAAATAAGATCAGCAAACTTTGCTAGTTTTAATAACTGAATAAAATAATTCCAGATTCTAAAAAATATTAACTGTCTTTTATTAACCGTAAAAATTTCCAAGCCCTCTACTTCTTCCACTTGCCCAGCATAAGTCAAAATCTGCACCTGGCGTTTATCCTTCAAGTGCTTGGCAATATCTTGGCTATAGCTGGCAATACCTTCTATTTCTGGCGGAAATAAAGGAGTGGCAATTATTATTTTCATCAATGTTATTCTGCCCCAAAAACACTATTTAGTCAAACAAAAAAACAACCCCAATGGTTGTTTTTCAAAGATATTATTTTTTAGAAAATATAATCACCGAAGCTCATGCCCAAGGCTGTTAAATCATCAAAGGTTTTTATGTTCAGATACCAATTACTACCAAATTTTCTAACAGCCACCTCTTCGCTAGTAATCCACTGCAATTCTAAGTTAGCTGCCACGTAATAAACCTTGGCCAAACTTTTATCTTTGACTAGCCAACCAGCCGTGACAATACCATTGCTATTATTACTATTTGTATCTAAATTATTATCAGTTACATTACTTATCATATTACTGGCGTTCATCATACTTCGAGTTTTTGGACCAAAATAACCGACAGCTGGACTAATATTTTTGGCTTGCTGAAATTTTATCAAAGCTGCTTTGGTGGCCTGACCAAAATAAGTCGTTTCCTTGCCAGCTGATCCGACTCCAGAAATAGCCACACTAAAACCATTACGATTTAAATATTTTTGTAATTCTTTGACACTAGCATCCTCATCACCCAATTCCAAATCTTTTATAAACTGATAGCCAAGTACTAAATTATTATTAGTTACTACCGGTTTAGCAATGGCCGCCATCAAGCTAGGGTAAGCATTCATGCTTTTTCTGTCGGCTGTCCATATTTCAAAATGTAAATGTGAGCCAACATTTTCAGCATTACCACTATCACCAGCCCAAGCTATCAACTGACCAGCTGTCACTGTACTCCCTCTTTGAATATTTTCTGGAAAAGCATAAGCACGAATAGATGTATTATCATCAGTACCAGAAGTATCATTGTTTATGTGCAGATAACGATAAGAGTAACCATCAGCATCTTCAATATATATGGCTAGACCCCAGCCCTCCTCATGATCTACCACTTCTATCACTCGCCCATTGACGGCCGCCACTACTGGCGTCATCTTAGCAGTGATAATATCTGTACCCTCGTGGGTGCGTCCACCCGAACGAGCTGCTCCATAGGTATCAGAAAAATTATAATCATAAGCAGTGGCAATAGGAAAAACTATATCCCGAAGTTCCTCAGCTTGCACAGACAAAACTGGGCCAATGACTATATTTATGATAATAAATAGGTAAATTGCTTTGATTTTTGACATGGATATAAGTATATCATGATAAACACTAATAAATGGCCATACCTTACTATTCAAGCGGTCGATTAA
>CAYVXP010000034.1:1192-8158 GCA_964455165.1 uncultured Gammaproteobacteria bacterium | reverse complement strand
ATAAAATTCATCTAGTAAAATCTGCATTCTTCTTTGCTGATATAAATTAGCTTCCCTCCATTGATCTTGAATTTTTTTATCCTCCTCCCACCCTTCAGGCTCTGGCTCATAAACACCTACTCTAGGATAGCTCAAATTTTTATGCACTTCATCTTTAATATGCCCTTCACAAGAATCATTGGTAGGAAAATCATAGGCC
Organism: uncultured Gammaproteobacteria bacterium; assembly: GCA_964455165.1. GTDB lineage: Bacteria > Patescibacteriota > Patescibacteriia > UBA1558 > GWA2-36-10 > CALMZN01. The sequence goes on along the minus strand of CAYVXP010000034.1, from coordinate 7,959 downwards.
ATAAAGACAGCTACACCATCTTTAATACCTTCATCAATCCCTTTACCCAAACCATCTCCTTTTTCATCAACCTCTAATCTGAGTTCTGCCAATTTTTTTTCTTTTTCACCCTCAGCCTCAGCTTTAGGAATATTATTTTCAAAATCCATATTCTTATATCTTAAAATTTAAAAATAGTTTGCTCGCGATCTGGGCCGACTGAGATCACTTCTATTTTACCACCTGTATATTGCTCAATAAACTCTACTATAGTTTTGATAGCCTGTGGTAATGATTCATAATCCTTAACATCAGAAATAGCTGTCTGCCAAGCGGTAAACTCCTGATAGACTGGCTCGCAGTGATAAAGTATTTCCGAAAAGCGTGGGAAAAAATCTATTTGCTGACCAGTTTTCAATTCGTGACCAGCATAAAAAATATCTGGTCCGTTATATTTATAGGCGACGGCTAATTTTATTTTAGCAAACTTATCCAAGACATCCACTTTGGTCAAAGTCAGACCATGACCATTGTACTGCATAGCATATTTCAAAGCGACCAAATCTAGCCAACCATTGCGCCTAGTACGACCAGTGGTAGCGCCATATTCGTCGCCCAAAAGACGGACAGCAATACCGAGCTTCAACTGATCATCACCCGATAAATACTCTTCGACTCTGCTAGCATGCTCGGCTTTTTCTTGATCCTTGGTAATACCCCGAGAACAATACTCCTCACTCTCTTTGCCGCCAAACTCGGTTGGAAAAGGACCATTGCCAACTCTAGTCATATAAAAAGCTTTGGCAATACCAAAGACGTGATCAACATCAAGCTCTCGCAAACCAGCACCTCTGGCTAGACCGTCGATAGTACAGTCTGAAGATGTCTGAAACTTGGTAGTCCCAAAATCAATGCTGAGTAGTGTACCTTGAGCGCCTTCCAATAAAATATTTTTCTTGAGCTGCCGGGCTTCTTGAACAAAGTTTTCCAGATCAATAATATACGGCTTCAGTCTACTGGCAAAATCGCCCGTGTATTTAGTGACAATAGCCTCTATGTCCAAAATATTTTCTGGGTGAAAATATATGCCTCCACCCAAATGCGGATGAGCCAATACTTCTTTGGCCATCTCTTTATCCAAAGTGGCTAAAATATTTTTTTTGCCTTCTAGATATTTAGTTAATTTTTCTCGAAATATGGCTGGATTAAAAATATCATTGAGGAACAAAGAATGTCGGGCGGTATAGTCAGTATAAAGTGGTCCGATACCACGACCAGTGGTACCAATCTTTTGGACCTTGTCGCCCATGCGGTCAATCAAAATATGAAAGGGCAACATCAAGGGTGCCTGATGACTAATTTTTAAATTTTTGACTGCGATACCAGCCGTCTGCAAAACATCTAGCTCATCAATGACAGCCTGCGGATCAAAAGCCACTCCTCGACCAATGACATTTACTTTAGCATCGACGTCATGCAAAATACCCGAAGGTAAAAGATGAAAAATATGTTTTTGGTCTTTGACTACTATAGTATGACCCGCATTAGCTCCACCAGTGCCACGGATGATGATATCCGCCCAAGTAGATAATAGGTCAACCAACTTGCCTTTGCCCGTATCACCCCATTGATTACAAACTACGGCCACACACTGCTTGTCACTCAAAAATTTGTTTAATAAGTCTTGTCGCATATTTTTTTGATAATAATCACCTAAGTAGTATAACAAATAAATAAAGAAAAAACAGCTCTGTAAAATAGCTGATTTATTAATAAAAATACTACTTGGCGCTTTTAAACATTTGCGCTATAATATTAGAGATGTACAAAAAGTTTAGAAAAAAGCACTTGTACCACAGTCTGAATATCAGGCTTTTATTTTTTAAAAAACGCCAATTTTATCAATATCCCGTTATTTAACGGGATATTTTTTTAGTCTGAATCCCAAGCACGTAAAGGCCACACTAGCACCGGAGGTACGGCAATGAAACAGGTCGTTCTTTTCAAAAGTCAGGTCCCCATCAAGGGCTTCACCTTCCAAGCCAAGGAGGATTACAGTTTCCAGATCGTCACCCTACAAAACACGAAATGGCTCTACTACCAGCGCCAGAAGATCATGACACTCAGTCTATTTGCTATACTCTTTGTCGACCAAGGTCACGCCCAGTGGATTGATGACGAAGAACATCGAGTCGCCTGACAAAAAACCCAGTCCCGATTGCGGGACTGGGTTTTCTCTTTTTTATTGCACTAATATAAACCAGCGCTAGTCAAAGTATCCCAATACATAGGAATCAAAAATAATAAACCTATTAGCGGTAGGACAAAAAATACTAAGCTCAAAATAAAAGTCCACTTAAAATATTTACGCATTTTTTCTACTGACTTGTACATTGAGTCAATTTTAATTTCCTGCTCTTTTAATTTATTCAAAATTTCTTGTTCCATTTTCGTTTATTATTTTGTTAAAATAAAATCAAAGATAATGCCAGCAATCAAAGCTAAACCAGAAGAAATAAAAATAACATAATTATTCCACTTTTCTTTGGAGGTCACCAAGGTGTCCAAAATGTAAGCCAAGGCCTGATGATCAGATTCATTCAAATTTTCTGGGTGATCTAGCTTTTCCCTCAAACCATGCTCAATAATGACACGTGAACGTTTTTTGGATATATCAAAACGATGAATATAATAAACAATAAAACCAATGGTGCCGACATACCAAGATATCTTGACCCAAGTATTACTGTAAAAATTCAAAACGATAATTAATCTATAGCACAGAGTAGCCATGATACCAATCCAGAAAAAAAGTAACCTGACTGGTTTAGAATGTGTTTTTAAACTTTCCATATTTTTATTTTTTACTTATTCTACCTTAAATAATAATCGCAAATATTTTACATTAGCTGTAAAAAATTCTGGATTAGTGCGTTGCATATAATAATTTATAATCTTATTAAATTTCTTGAGCTCACGGCTAAATACCCAAGTCATGACCCTACTTTTTAATGAAGAGTTAGTAACTAAAAAATGCTTAGCAGTTTTGATGCTGGGATTTACATATTCTACCAGACAACGCTGAGTATATTCCATGGTTGGTAAAACCTTGGCGGTGATATCTTGTTTTTTGACCAACTTGATATTCAGTTTATCAGCTCGTTCGATATAATCCTCTTCTATGTTGAATACATCGCCAATCTTAACTGTCTCATCTTTGCCAAACATCCCGGAAATCAATAAATAACCACCTGGTTTCAAAAATTTTTTGCACTGCTGTAGGCCAAGCTCTGGATCAAAATAATTTTGTGATTCACTCATAATGATCAAATCATATTTTTGATCACTCTCAAAAAGCTCAAATTTATTATTTATAAAACTTAGATTACTAGGAGTTTTATCAAAAAACTTACCGTGATTTTTATCTGGTGATATGGCTGTCACATTGTAGCCTAGACGAGCTAGCTCTCTGGATAAATCACCAATCCCGCAACCAACATCCAAAATTGTTTTGACATTGGCAGGTATAAAATCAACTAGGGTCTCCCTATACCTAGTCTGCGCCTTTCTGACATTGGCTATATTGAGCTCATCGGGCTGCTCCCAATAGCCATAATGCAAAGATTTTAGCTTCAATACTTCCGTACAAATAAAAAGCTCCAAGTCCAAACCCTCAAACTCCATTATATTTTCAGCATTTTTCATGATTTTTTGACAAAAAAAATACTTTATTTATATAAAGTATTTTAAAATGTTTATAAATTTTATTTTTTGTGCCTTTGGCCTCTAGCATCAATCTCTTGATTTCCAATCTCTTTTTAGTCTTTTTGGAACGAGATTTCTGTCTTGGCCCTCCAACGGCGATTCTATGCATATGAATTATTATTACTTAATAAGCCATACTATACCTGATTATGAGAATAAAATCAAGGCTAGGGCCTAAGACAGCTTATTTACATAATACCCCTAATCATCGCCCGACTCACCTCTATCGCTAGAGGCATCATGATTTCTATCTTTATCTTGATTTTCCTGATTACTATTTGTCTTACTATCTTCCTGGTTATTTCTAATTTTTTTCTCCTTATTTATCTTATTATTTTTTGGCGCTGACTTGATACGATCTTCATCATCATGATCATCATCAAAATCATGTTCCTCAATAGCTCGCTTGGCTTCATCGATTTTTTTGATCATACTCTCGTCTTTTTTATTTTTGGCAATATCATTGATACTGTCCAAATATTTGACCATGGACTCTTGTCTATTTTTCAAATTCTCTTTACTAGTTTTAGAATTAACTGTATTTTCAATTTTCTTGGAAGTTTCAATGGCGGAATCAAAATTATTGACTGCCTCATCAATGCTCTGCTCAATATTATTTTTAAACTCCTCTTTTTGATCATCACTCTGCCTATCATCTTCCTCCTCCACCATATTCAAAGCTTCTTTGAGGCGACGTTCTGACAGTTTGTTCAGTGTCTCTACCTTGGCTGTTTCAGTAAAAGATAATTTCTGCTCCACATTTTCGATAGTTTTTTTCAAAGGGTAAAGAGTGTTGCCAGGAGTAATATGGTCATTGCTCACGGCATAAACTGCCGTACCACTCAAAACTACAAAAATCATCAAGACGACCAATGAAACTTTGGCCACCAAAGAATGTGGATGAAAAAATGCTTGAGCAAATTTTTGTAAATTTTTTGATAATATAAAAGTATAGATTTTAAGTTTAATCTTAAAGTCAGCTTTTTTGCTCAGCTTATACTTTGGTAGCTTTGATAAATTTTTTTCTAAATCTTCCATATTATGATTCTAATGTTTCTCTTAACTTCGCTAGCGAACGACTCATCTTGGTGCGTATAGCTCCTTCATCTTTTTCTAGTAGACTAGCTATTTCTGTATTGGACAGCTGATCAACAAAGCGCAACAATAATATTTCTCTATCACTATCAGCCATTTTGTTGATAGCCCCAAATACTCTCTCCAACTCTTGTTTTTGATCTACTTGATCTATCTCCTGCCTGGTCACAAACTGATCCTCTAGCAATTCTGTTTCTCTATGAGCTACTCTATAATGATTGACCAAATGATTATGAGCGATGGCAAAAATCCAAGACTGAAATGATCTAGCTTGATCAAAGTCATCAAAACTTTTGAGGGCTTTCAAAAAAACCTCAGAAGTCAAATCTTCAGCCAAAGTACGGTTAAAATTAACTCGATACAAAAAATAGACAAAGATCTTATTTTTATATTGTTCATAATAGCCTATAAAGCTATTCTGCGAATCACTCATAAATATAATACAAATATAAGCCAATAATGTTTCACTGCCCCAATAAAAGGCCATTATAGCAAAATTTCTGACTTTGTCTAAATGTGTAACAAAATTTTAATGACTTTGTATTAATTTATATCAAGCTAATTATTAAAAACAAAAAGCTTATGAAAAAAATACTAAGTATGCTTGCAGTGATAGCAATCTTTATCACAACTTTTTCCTTGGCTCGTACGGCCGAGGCTACTAGCTATACTCTGGCCCAAGTGCAGACGCACAATACCAGCACTAATTGTTGGACCATAGTAAACAACAAAGTTTACAACCTGACGAGCTATATAGCTTTGCATCCAGGTGGATCAAGTGCCCTAATCTCTATCTGCGGTAGTAATGGAAGCTCAGCTTTTGCTGGTCAACACTCTGGTAGTACCAACGCTAACAATACTATTGCTAGCTATTACATCGGTGATCTGACTGTCCTAGATACCAGTGCCCCAACTATACCAGCTAATCTTGCTGCCACACCTATCTCTGCTACTCAAATAAATTTGAGCTGGAACGCAGCTAGCGACAATATCGGCGTCACTGGCTATGCCATATTTAGAGATGGCAATGAGCTAACTACTACCACCAACACCACTTTTAATAATACCGGACTCACTGCCTCTACTACCTATAGCTACCTAGTCAAAGCCTATGACGCTGCTGGAAACAGATCAGCTAGCTCTACGGCTGTTTCTGCTACCACACTAGCCACCTCAAGTGATAGCACAGTGCCATCAGCTCCAACAAATTTACTAGCCAACGTCATCTCTGCTACTCAAATAAATTTGAACTGGGCTACTTCGACAGATAATATCGCTGTCACTGGCTATGCTATTTTTAGAAACGGTACAGAAATTGCCACTGTCTCAAATAATAATTTTAACAATGTTGGTTTGACTGCTTCTACGACCTATAGCTACCTAGTCCAAGCCTACGATGCTGCTGGTAATAGATCAGTAAATTCCAACACTGTATCTGCCACCACTATGGCCACCTCTACTGACACCCAAGCTCCTACTGCTCCAAAAAAATTGAAAGCCCACAATGTCTCCTACAAACACGTCAATCTAGAATGGAAAAAGTCAAAAGATAACAAAAAAGTAGCTGGCTATAAAATATATAGAGACGGAGTAGAAATCGCTACGGTCAAAAAAGATCATTACAATGACAATGGCTTAACCGCCTCTACCACCTACACCTACACTGTCAAAGCTTTTGATAAAGCTGGTAATCTATCGCCTGCCTCCAATACTCTGACTGTCACTACTCGCACTAAAAAAATAAAAGAAGTGAAACCGAAATATGAAGATGAAGATGATGATAAAAATGAAAAATACAATGAGCGCAAGAAATCAGACTCAGAAGATAAAAAAGAATCAAAAAGTAAGGGCAAAAAAGATTAAGATATAGCTTAGCCACAATTTACTTACAAAAAACAGTCTCGAATAACTCGAGACTGTTTTTATTT
>CAYVXP010000034.1:0-1182 GCA_964455165.1 uncultured Gammaproteobacteria bacterium | reverse complement strand
CTCTCTAGACTACCCAAATATCAAATAATAATGTAAAATACAGGATACTTTATTTAAATAGATAAGCTATAAAATATGGAAGAAAATATACTAATCAGTAAACCAATTCCTGCTCTGATCAGGCAAATAGCCATTCCCGCTAGCATTGGCTTCTTTTTTAATACCATGTACAACGTGGTGGACACTTACTATGGAGCACTAATATCTACTCAGGCAGTAGCGGCTATGTCTTTATCTTTTCCGGTATTTTTTATCATCCTAGCCATAGGATCTGGCATCTCGACTGGCACTAGTGCCCTGATATCTCATGCTCTAGGAGAAAATAAAAAAGACGAGGCCAAAAAATACCTCAGCCAAGCCATCACCTTCACTATTATAATATCTATCATCTTAACTATCTTAGGCTGGTTAAGCAGTCCTTTTTTGGCTAGGCTACTAGGTGCTTCTGGAGAATACCTAGATATGACCTTGAGCTATATCAATGTCATTTTTGGCGGAGTGGTGCTATTTGCTCTTTCTTTTGTGCTCAATGCTAGTCTGACTTCCCAAGGTGATACTAAAACTTTTCGTAATTTTTTGATTTTTGGATTTTTCTTGAACTTGCTGTTGGATCCTTGGTTTATGTTTGGCTGGTTGGGCATGCCAGCTTTGGGGCTACCAGGCTTAGCCTATGCCACTCTAGTAGTACAGCTCTGCAGTGTGCTTTACATGGGCCACAAGGCTACCAAAAGCGGTATCTTGTGTAAAAACTGTTGGCATATGTTCAGACCAGAAAAAAAATATTTTCTAGAGATCAGCCAACAAGCTTTTCCAGCTTCACTCAATATGGTGACTGTGGCTATTGGTATTTTTATCATCACTTATTTTATTTCCTCCTATGGCAAAGAAGCAGTCGCTGCCTATGGTATTGCTACTCGTATTGATCAAATATTTTTATTACCAACCATTGGCCTAAATATTGCTAGCCTGACCCTCATAGCGCAAAATAACGGGGCCAAAAAATATGACCGCGTCCGAGAAGCTTACAGAACAAACTTAAAATATGGATTTTGGACAGTCTTTATTGGCATGATTTTTGTTTTATTTTTTAACAAAGCTCTTGTGCAATTTTTCTCCACTGATCCCAACGTAATCAGCATCGGTACTACCTATCTTAAAATTTCTGCTATCACCTATTTTACC
>CAYVXP010000033.1:0-8203 GCA_964455165.1 uncultured Gammaproteobacteria bacterium | reverse complement strand
TTTCAAAACGAGTACTACTTTCACTGCGAAGATTCAAAAATTGAGAAGCCTGTCGTATAGTCGAGGCCTTGAAATTGGCTGACTCAATCAAGACTTCCGTTGTATCAGAACTGATTTCACTATTTTGGCCACCCATGATACCGGCAATAGCTAAATATTTTGTACCATCGCCAATCATCAGCACTTTTTCTGACAATTTACGTTTCACTCCATCCAAAGTTATAAATTTTTCTGCCCTTTTGGCTGAGCTGACCACAATACTGTGTCCGCTCACTTGTCGAGCATCAAAAGCATGTAATGGTTGACCCAATTCGTACATAACATAGTTAGTAATATCAACTACATTATTGATTGGCCTAATACCTACTGCTTGCAATTTTACTTTTAGCCACCAAGGAGATTCGGCTACTTTAATATTATTTACCAAAACCGCACTATACCTATAGCAATCTTTGTTTTGAATATTAACTTTAATTTTTGACTTACCGTCACTTTTGATTTGAGTATGTTGATAAGGAGTTAATTTTAATTTATAGATAGCTGCTAACTCTCGAGTCAAGCCATACTGTCCCCACAAGTCTGGACGATGATTCATGGACTTGTTATCGATATCTATGATGATATCATCAAGTCCCAAGAGCTGACTCAGTTCTTGTCCGGGCTTACCAGGAAAAGCAGATAGGTCCAAAATTTCTCTTTCTGATGATTGATTAAATAAGTTGGCAATGCCTATCTCTGGGACAGAAACAATCATGCCCTGGCTCTCGACACCGCGTATCTTGGCAGGGGCTAACTCCACCCAATCACCTTGACCATGCCATTTGACCTTGCTACCGACCGTGGCTACAGCGACTAACATACCTTTACTTAGGTTAGTACCACCGCAAACTATCTGCTCAGTTTTTTTACCTATATTTACTTGGCAAACCTGCAATAAATCTGCTTGCGGGTGTTTGGCTAATTCTACTATCTGGCCAACTACAATACCCTTGAGCTGCTCAGCCTGCAAGCTAATGCCTTCCACCTCTACTGTAGACATAGTCAAAGCCAACTCTAGCTCCTTTGGACTGAGATTACTTGGAAGTTTTAGCCAATTTTTTACCCAATTTAATGAAAGATACATATTAGAACTGTTTTAAAAATCTTAAATCACCAGACTGTAATAAACGAATGTCATTTATTTTGTACTTCATCATGACCAGTCTAGTAAGACCTAGTCCAAAGGCAAAGCCAGAATATTCTTTAGAATCTACTCCACCATTTTCCAAAACCTTGGGATGCACCATCCCACAGGGCATCAGCTCTACCCAACCAGATTGCTTACATACCGAACAACCAGCACCCTCACAAACCAAACATTTTATATCTAGTTCAAAACCAGGTTCTACAAAAGGAAAAAATCCTGGACGCAAACGCACTGTGACCTCTGTCTGAAAAACTGCCGACAACAATGATTTCATGACAGCAATCACATTGCCAATATTTATACCTTTGTCTACTAGTAAACCCTCGAGTTGATAAAAAGTATGATCATGGGAAGCATCGGTGGATTCATTACGAAAAACACGCCCTGGAAAAATACCACGAAATGGAGCACCATATTTTTCCAACATTCTGACTTGGATATTAGAAGTTTGGGTACGCAACAAATTACCATCATCTAACCAAAAGGTATCCTGCGTATCACGAGCTGGATGATCGCTAGGAATATTGAGCGCCGTAAAATTATAATAATCGGACTCTAATTGTGGCCCATCAAAAACAGTAAAGCCCATTTGAGCAAAAGCTTTTTCAATTTCGGCTTGCACCTGAGTGTTGGGATGCAGATGCCCAAGCTCTCGCCTGGTGCCTGGCAAAGTAGGATCAAAACTCAATTCGCCACTATCGTCATGATTGATATGCTTCTCAAGTTTATCAAAAATATTCACTAATTCATTTTTGACTTCATTGGCAATCTGACCAATCACCGGACGCTCTTCGGCGGCTACATTCTTTATATCTTTGAGCAATGAGGCTAACTCTCCTTTGCGTCCCAAGTATTTATTTTTCAAGTCCAAAAGAATTTGACTATCTTTGATTTCCTCCAACTCATCCTTGGCTTGATTTAATAATTTTTTTAACTTAGCTTCCATATTATTTATGATTGAAAATTATCCGGTTGATTTTTTTTAAACAATAAAATTAAAAACTCTAGAGCGGCCGCAGCTAAAATAAGCAAAGCCATATTCCACCAGGTCAAAATACGAACCGATTGTAATATCAAAGTGACAAGCAAAGCGGCCGCGACAATAATCGCCTGACGAAAAGACTCGGCCACTAAATAGCGCAGGATACTACGCTTATTGCGTAATAAAAGTATGCGAGCAAAAAAACCTGCAATCGATAAGGTACCAGTCACAGCCAAAAAAAGAGCCAAATAAAAAAGAGTAAATATGGTCCAATTGGCTTCCTGAGGGTCAAAATTGAATATAATAGTAAAAAAACCCACCCAAGCGATGATGGTGGCTGTACCCATAATAATGCTGTAATTTTTGGCGTTCATTTAAGTATATTTTACATAAAATACGCAGAAAAATCAATGTTCTACTTTAATAGAATCAAACCATTGATAATCTCTTTTTCTAACAAAATATTCAAAGTATGAATAAAGTCTTTTTCACGAGTTTCTAGATAAAAAGCCATATCTTTGTCTAATACCGCTATGACTATAGACGATCCTTGTAGATAGACCGCTCTCCCCTTGCTAGCTGACTGATCACCAAACCATTGCCCTAAAATATTATTGGCACCATCAACAATAGCCGACTGAAATATTTTTTGTTCCAGTCCACTTTTTTTGATGCGTTTATTAGCCAAATCTTTGAAGCTGTGCCAAGGCATATTTTATTTATTTAATTTAGCAAAGGGGCAAATCTGAGCAAAGTCACAAGTCGAACAAACATGGCCTGGTGTGGCTGTAAAATCAACCGCCAATATTTTTTCAATAGCCTCTTTAGCCCAAATTTTTACTTTTTCCTTATCTTTATCACTACCAATAAAAGTCACTGGTTTATTGGCTCCCAAATAATAATAAGTCAAACTAGCTACTTGGCTTTCAAAAATTTCTTCGGCCGCCATTTGATAAATCAGCAATTGTTTTTTATCAGCAAAACTAATTTTATCATCTTTTACTTTTCCAGTTTTGTAATCAATAATATTCCAAGTGCCATCCGGATTGGTATCCACACGATCGATCACTCCACGGATAGTATAATTGCCAATTTTGAGATTAAAACCTTTTTCCAAATACAAAGTTTGTGGCCAATGACCAGCATGGAGTTTAAAAAATTCTTCTAATATTCTTTGGCCCTCTAGTTTATATTTATCCTCTTCTGATTTTGAATCATACCACTCATCAATCCATGATTGCTCATAGAAGCTGAGCAATTCTTTGAGTGTTGGCTCATTGGCTTGCGTAACTTGTTGAAATAAATCAGCTTGCACAGCACTCCGACGCTCGGCTAGTAACTCAAAAAACTGCTGTAAAGTAGCATGCATGGTTTTACCAAAACTAAAATGAGCATTACCAATAGTCGGAATCTTGGCAATATAGGCATAAAAATATTGACGCGGACAACTTTCAAAAGCCGTCAATTGTGAAAAAGAAAAATGTTTTGGTGTAGGATATTTTACTTTTTTGACTGCCACCAAAACCTTGGCCGTCTCAGTATCATTTTTTTTATTTACTTGGGCTTTGAATTTCAAATTTAATTCACTCAAAAACTGCGAAGCTTTTTTGTCACGCTGACCACCGTAGTCTTTGGCTAGCGTCAAAAAAACTGCTTTTTTCGCTCGAGTCAAAGCCACATAAAATAAGCGCCTTTCTTCTTGGAGATGAGCATCGCCAGTCGGTAATTTTTCTTTGATAAAATCCTCTGGCATATCAATCGGATCCTTTCGCTCAGTGCTCGGGAAACGCAAATGCACTAAATTGGTCACAAAAACATATTTGAACTCCAAACCCTTAGCACCATGGACGGTCATGACTTTGACTACATCAGGCCCCTCGTCAGTATCCTGAGCCAATGACCCTGCTTCGCCAGACTCAAGCTCCAGATCAAAGGCGCGTAAAAATTCATGCACGGTCGTACCCTGCAAAGCTTCTTCTTCCCAAGCGCGGACTTTTTTATAAAACTGATTCAGAAAATTTAATTGCTCTTGGTTGTAAGCTGTCTGCTCAATAGTCAATAATTGTAAATAACCACTATCCTCTAGCCAAGTATAAATCAACTGCGAAACTGCTTGGGTTTTCGCTAGATTGGTATGTTTAGCTAAGGAGCTCAAAAAATTATCTAAAATCTTTTTTTCCGTTGGCTCAACACTCACTTCTTCTTGATAATTATGTAAGGCGTGATACAAACTCCAATTTTTTTTGTTAGCTAGATGACTCAAGTTTATAATTGTCTCAACATTGATATTAAATAAAGGCAAGCTCAATATCCTAAACAAAGCTGTGGATTCATGATAATTATCCAAAAGCTTCAAATAAGCCATGATGTCTAGAGTGATATCCTGGGCATAAAGGCCCTTGGAGGCCACATATTGATGCGGTAAGCCAACTTTGCGCATAGTAGCCACAAATCCACTCGCCTGCTCATTGGCGCGGACCAAAATAGCAAAATCAGACCAGAGTAAATCTCTTTCGGTTTTTTTGAGAGTAATTATTTTATTAATCACACCATCAATCTCAGCATTTTTATCAGTGTATTCCAAAACTTGAACCTCACCTTTATCAGCACTATGACTGATTAATTTTTTGCTGAGTTTTTGTTCGCCAAGCTGATATTGATACTCCAGACGATCAGGATTATTTTGCTGAATAAAATCATAAGCACAATCAAGTATCAATTGACCCGAGCGATAATTATCCACTAGAAATACTTCGCGAAGGCCGACCTTCGAGGTCGACCCTTCCGCCTCCGACCTCGAAGGTCGGCCGTACTCTTCTTTGAAATTTAAAATATTAGAAATAGCTGCTCCTCGAAATTTATAAATAGCCTGATCATCATCACCGACAACCATTAGATTATTTTTTGGCGCGGCAATTAATTTTATCAACTCATACTGCGCCCAATTGGTATCTTGAAACTCATCCACCAAGACATATTTAAATTGCTCGCGAAACTTTTTTAAAATAGCGGGGCGCTCTTTAAATAATTTAATTGTATAATTTATCAAATCACCAAAATCTAAAGCATTGTTATCCAGCAACAATTGCTGATAAACATGATAAGCGTTAGCAATTTCTTTCAAACGCTTGGCTTCTTGATCAACATCTTCTCGATCTTTGGCTAAATCAGTATCCAATTGAATTTTTTCAGCATGAGCTAAATAGTCCTCTGGATAAACAACTTCATCTTTGCAACGCGAAAAATGATTGAGTAAGGCATGAATAAATTTTGTCGGATTGCCCAGTGGTCGATAATAATCCAAATCAAAACGATCTAGATTTTGCCTAACTAGCATCCAAGAAGCAGTTTTATCAACTAACTTAAAATCATTTGGCAAACCAATATCGAGTCCATAGCTTTTCAATACTCTTTCACAAAAACCATGAAAAGTATTGATCCACAAATCAGCATAACCCAAGGGCAATAATTTATCGACTCTTTCGACCATCTCGCCGGCCGCTTTATCTGTAAAAGTCATGGCTAATATTTCATCAGCTTTGGCTTTACCCTGCTCTATCAAATAGGCAATACGCTGACTGATAACTGTGGTCTTACCAGTACCAGCTCCAGCAATCAAAATAATAGGACCCTGATCATGGGTCACAGCTTGATGTTGTGCTGAATTCAAAGCTGACAAGTCCTGTGGCATATAAAGCATTTTAACCAATATCAGCAAAAAAGGCAAAATGAAAAGGCCCTTGTCATAACCTCCTTTGGTAAACAAGGGCCTGTGCCCTGAATTTGGGCAGTGAGTTGAACATCAGTCAACGATGAGGGCCTGGCAATCAGCCAGATTCTTGATGGAAAGTACTTCCCCGCGATTTGCCTCGGGGATGAAGAGTTTGGTGACCCTAAAGGCACCATTGAGTGCCGCTTCCAGATGAGTACGCTCCTTTTGACTGAGCTCACTCATCTCGAGCAGTTGCTTGGTGCGGGCCAAGACCAGCTCCTTGAACAACTGTTCTGCGCTGCGCAGATCAGCAATGTGTGCTGCACGCTCAGACTGAGGAGAAGCAAAGGCCTTGCTCCCACCGTAGGCCAGACAATTCTGGTGATGAGCCAGGAACAGGTTCATAGCCCCGTGGTTGGCGATCGTGATCTTAACCAGATCATCAATCACCTCTTCAGTGAAGCGACAACCATGTTTGTGGCGGAGCGTAGCGCCCGGCCTATTGTAGGGATCAATCAAGGGACCCCCGGCCAAACGACTCGTCACCGAATGGGTGATACCGGCCCAAGCTCCGTCGATGCAGCCAACAACCGCACCATGGTAAATCCTATGACTCAAATCCCTTCCTCCTTGCTAAACCTTCCATTTGCATATAGGAGACTAGCTCCCGTGAAAAAGGAAAACATATTATGGACCAAAAACAAAAAAATGTCAATAGACATTTTTTTATGTAATACTTATTTTAAAATATTTTATTCCAAAATTGTATAATCAAGACCTTGGGGTACTGGCTTAGAATAGGCCAAAACAATTTCTAAATCAGCAGGTAAATCGGGAATCAACATGTCTCGGACAGTGCGCAAATCTTTTTGATAGGTAGCTTCTTCTTCTTGAGCGGAAACAAAATTGCTACTACCACCATAAGCACCGCAATCCCAATGCCAGAGTAAAAGCAATTTTTTGACATGGTGCAGATTCTTGGAAACGGCGACCATCTTTTCAGCAAAAGACATTTTGAAACCATTATTTTTCAAAACATCCTTGGCGCTGCCTGGCCAAGCATAGAGATCAAAATTTTTGTAACCTAAGTGTTTCTCTACGAATTCCTGATCTGATTCTCGAAAGCGAAAATCAACACATTTTATGACTGCCAAAGGGCATTCATGTTCAGCGAGTAAATCGTTTGGTACAATGTATCCCATATTTTTTCATTTTTTAAGACGAAGAAAAGCTTAGCAAAAATAGGCTAAAAAGTCAATGCTAATGACTACTTAGAAAAATCACCAGGAATATGACTATGACTTTTTTTATACTTCCTTGCTACATGTAATCTAGCCAATTCTTTCTCCAGTTGAGCAGAAAAATAAGCAAATTGCTCAGCATCCACAAGCTTACCAAGCATCAATTCTTGAGCTCTCCTCACAGCTTCCTCAGCTCGCTGTTCATCTATCTCTTGAGCTCTCTCGGCTGTATCAGCTAAGATCACAACTTGATCAGCCAATACTTCGATAAAGCCACCGGATACTGACATCAAATCTTCTTCTTTTTTACCTTCTTGCTGGACGATGATTTCTCCGGCTTTCAGGCTACTTACCAAAGGAATATGATTTGGCAAAATAGTAATCTGACCAGTGGTCGTTGAAACAGAAACCTGAGCTACTGCACCTTCGTACAAAACTTTATCTGGTGTAACAATTTTTAATAAAATTGGTTTCATATTGTTTTTTACCCCCTCTTTTTCTCCCCCTTACTAAGGGGGAGATGCCCGCAGGGCAGAAGGGGTATTTTTATTTAACTTTTCACTTGTTCGATAACACCCTTCATATAGAAAGCTTGCTCTGGTTTATCATCGTGCTGACCAGCCAAAATTTCTTGAAAACCTTTGATAGTGTCTTTGAGAGAAACATATTGTCCAGGAGTACCAGTAAAAGTTTCAGCTACGAAAAATGGCTGCGATAAAAATTTCTGTATTTTTCTAGCGCGAGCTACTGTCATCTTATCTTCTTCGGATAACTCATCCATACCAAGAATAGCAATAATATCTTGCAAATCTTTGTAGCGCTGTAAAACTTTTTGCACACCACGAGCCACGTCATAGTGCTCTTGGCCAACAATCTCTGGATCCAAAATAATGGAGCTGGAGTCTAGTGGATCAACCGCTGGATAAATACCCAACTCTGATAAGCTCCTAGACAATACAACAGTAGAATCCAAGTGTCCAAAAGTAGTAGCCGGAGCTGGATCAGTCAAGTCGTCAGCTGGCACATAGACAGCTTGCACTGAAGTGATAGATCCTTTGCTAGTAGAAGTAATGCGCTCTTGT
>CAYVXP010000032.1:4603-8336 GCA_964455165.1 uncultured Gammaproteobacteria bacterium | reverse complement strand
ATTTTGAGTAATATCTTGCCACCGCAGAGCTATCAGATGCAGTATCGCTTCAAAAACAACGAAGCAGTCGATGCGGTAGTAAAAATAAAAGATAAAGTCTTGCCAGTGGATGCTAAGTTTTCTTTGGAAAATTATCGTCGCATCATCAATGAAACTAATAAAGAAAAAAAAGAAGCTCTTGAAAAAGATTTTAAAAATGATTTGAAAAAGCGTATCGATGAAACAGCTAAGTATATTCGCCCCCAAGAGCATACTTTAGATTTTGCTTTTATGTATATTCCAGCTGAGGGTATATATTATGATTTGTTGATCAATGAAGTAGGAGCAGTCAAAGTAAATACTCGTAATTTGATTGATTATGCTTTTAATGAAAAAAAAGTTATCATCGTCTCACCAACTACTTTTGCGGCTTATTTACAGACAGTTTTACAGGGTCTGAAAGCTTTGCAGATAGAGGAGTCGGCCAAAGAGATTAGGGGTAATGTGGAGAAGCTCCAAAAGCATATGGCCGCTTATGCTGAATACCATAAAAAACTGGGCACCCAACTGAGTACTGTAGCCAATACCTATGATATTTCTAGTCGGGAATTTAAAAAACTAGATAAAGATATTTTAAAAGTTTCTGGTCAAGGCGGAGATATAGAGATAGAAGAAGTAGCTAGACCAAGATTGGAATAATAATAAAAAAACATCCCGCACTGCGGGATGTTTTTTAGTTTTTAGTATTCGAAAGGAATTTTGATGTGTCGGTCGTCAGCTATTTTTTGTACTTGGTATATCCCTTCATTGACCAAGCGTTGGATAACTAGTTCGTCAGATTTTTTTTCTTGCTCGATTAGAATGGTTTTTTTAACTCCACTTACTAGGCTGTCAATTTGAGCGCAAAGATCGTCTTTTTCAGCTTTGGATAATTGTTTGAAGGAGTACCAGTTAACAGAACGGATTGCCTTTTTTACGCCGTCTGCAATTTTATTAAGTTTTTTTTCGTAAAAACCCTCATAAGAATTTTGACCGACAGTATTTGTGTCATTTTTTTCTACTGGAGTTGAATTTATTTCACTTAGCAATTGATCAATACTCTGTTTGTCATCTATTGCTTGTCGAGTTTGATCTGCGGCGTAGTGGTCAACTTCTGATAATTTTTTTTCTGCTTGTTGATTCAAATAATTTATTATTTCCTCGGGGTTTTCAGTTATTCTTTGTAGTTGTTCATTGATCATCTTTTTTTCGCTTTCATAATCAGGATGATTTTGATCTAAAGCGCTTAAGCGATCAAGAAGTTGATCTTTTTCTGATACAGGATTTTCACCGATTTTTTTTAAACTCATATTTTAAGTATTATTTTTTATTTGGTACATAACGATACCAGCAGCGACAGCGGCGTTGAGTGATTCGGCCTCACCGCTCCCGGGTATTTGGTAGTGCTGGTCAGCTAGAGTGGATAGCTCGGCTGATATGCCTCGGGCTTCACTGCCGATAATAATAGCCTTTTTACCATCAGCTAAAATATTATTTTTACCATGGCTATCAGTCGCAATTATTTGGTAGTTATTTTTTTTCAAATCTTCAACAACTTGTAATAAATCTTGGTTTTGGTAAAAATTGACATGAAAGATAGAGCCCATGCTACTAGCTAAGGTTTTAGAATTATAGACATCAGCACACTCACTGCTCAAGAAAATATCTCTGACTCCAAACCAATCAGCGGTGCGTAAAATAGTACCAACATTGCCAGGATCTTGGATGCCGTCGAGTAGTAAGACAGTCGGCACAAAATTATCAAATTCCACAAGTGGAAAAGTATTAAAAACTGCTACGGCACCCTGGGGAGTGGTACTGGGAGATATTTTCTTAAGTTCCACGCCATTGATGATGGTATAGTCAGTGTGGGCCCAGTATTTTTGATATTTGAGGCCAATTTCCTCAGTGACATATAGTTTTTGGAAATATGGTGATTGGATATTTTCACCAATTACCTTGGGGTTGTCTAGCAAAAAACAGCCTTCTTGGTCGCGGCCTTTTTTAGATTGTAATGATTTGAGCAAATCTAGCCCTTTGTGGGTTAACATATAGAGTATTATAGGACAAAATGTAGCTTTTGGACAAGACGGCCATAAAAAATGTTACTCTTGCCAATATGTCAAAAATAAGTTAAAATATAGCCGCACTTTTTTATTATTTTCTGGAAAGCGATGGAAAATAAAAATAAGCCTTGGTCCGACCAGGATAAAAATTATTGGATGTCATTCAGTCTCAAAGTATTTGCTGAAAGTACCGGCTGGATCGCTATACCAGTTGTCGGCGCCTTGTATTTAGGTCGTTATTTAGATAATAAGCAGGGTAGTGGTAGTTTATATTTTTTTAGTCTGACAGGTCTAGCCTTTGTAATTTCTTGTATCGGTCTAGCTAAAATAGGCATCAAATATATGAGAATGTTGGATCAAGGAAAAGAAGAGAAAAAAGATCATGAGTCAAATAAATAATAATATAGAGAATAATCCAGAAAGCAATATTGTTTCAGCTGAGGCTGAAAACGGTTTGGCAAATCATCAAGGTCTTGAGCAAAATAATGAGGCTCAAGCTGAACATGAGCACACTCTTTTTGCCGAGCCGCTTTTTAATATCTATAATTTTCCGGTTACCAATTCACTTATTAGCTCATGGCTAGCTGTTATTTTGATTGTGATTTTATCTTTGGTCATCAGAGCCAAAAATTCCAAGATTCCTGGAAAATTTCAGAGTTTCATGGAAGTGGTGATCGAAGGTGCTTTTGGTATGATTGATATGGTCACCAATGACCGAGCGAAAAGTAAAAAAGTTTTTCCAGTCGCTTTTTCTATTTTTGTTTTTGTCTTAGTGAATAATTGGCTAGGGATGTTTCCGGGAGTTGGTTCTATTACTTTCAATCATCTACCGCTTTTGCGTGGCGGTACAGCTGATCTGAACACTACTTTGGCTTTGGGTTTGTTTGCTGTAGTGGCTGCGAATATTTTTGGTATCATGACTGTCGGTGGTTGGAATTATTTTAATAAATTTATAAACATCAAAGCACTTTTGGAAATACCAAAAAAAATTAAACACGAACCTACTATTGTTTTAGTCAATCCAATTAATTTTTTTGTTGGTTTGATTGAAATCATCAGTGAGGTAGCCAAAGTCGCTTCTTTGTCCTTTCGTCTTTTTGGTAATGTTTTTGCTGGTGAGGTTTTATTAGCCTCTATCACAGCTATGGTGGCTTGGGGCGTGCCATTACCATTTATGTTTTTGGAAATATTAGTAGGAGTTATTCAGGCTTTGATTTTTTCAGTTTTGACAGTAGTATATTTTACCATTGCTTCGGCTGATCATTCTGCTGAGCACTAGTTTGGAAAATTATGTTTTTGTTTTAGTAGCGCAAAAATTTGGGCTTCTAAAATGAATTCATAATCAGTGGATTCAGTTAATTAATTAAAGTAGGCGACTTTAAAAAACCAAAAAAACAGTCGACCGAAATAAAGAAAGGAAAATAATATGGATTTGACATTAATCGCCAAGGCTTTGGCTATTGCCATCGGAGGTTTTGCTCCAGCTCTAGCTATCGGTAAAATTGGCTCCAAAGCTATGGAATCAATTGGTCGCAATCCAGAAGCTGCTGGTAAAATATTGGTACCAATGCTTTTGGTCTCAGCTTTCGCTGAAGCTATTGCTATTTATGCTTTGATCATTGCTTTTAGTATCAAATAGATTTTTTTGA
>CAYVXP010000032.1:0-4503 GCA_964455165.1 uncultured Gammaproteobacteria bacterium | reverse complement strand
GCTATTGCTATTTATGCTTTGATCATTGCTTTTAGTATCAAATAGATTTTTTTGACTGCCCTCAAGTGTTTGGGGGCAGGACTAAGTAATTTATTTTATGGAAATATTGCAATTATTTGGAGTTGATTGGAAATTAATGCTCGCACAAATTTTTAATTTTGCGATTGTCGCTTTTGTTTTATGGCGTTTTGCAATCAAACCTTTGATGGCAAACATGGAAAAAAGGAATCAAGAAATAGAACAAGGCTTGAAAGACGCCGAAGAATCGACCAAAAAGTTAGTGGAGTCTGATCGTGAAATCAGAAAAAGTATGCAAGCTAGTCAAGAAAAGGCTATGCAGATTATTATGCAAGCCAAAAAAGATGCTGAGCAAGAAAAACATGCTACTGTAGAAAAGACCAAGCAAGAAGTGAAGCATTTGATCGAAAAGGCTAAAGAGCAGATTGTTAGTCAACAAGAGGAAATGATCCAAGAGGCCAAAGCCGAACTCGCCGAAACTGTAGTAGAGACGGTCAAATTGATCATGGAAAATAAAATGAATAAAGATATTGATAAAAAGTATATTGATTCAATGTTGAAAAAAGTGTAGTTATGAATAGCAGGCAACAAGCAAAAAATATCGCTAAACTTTACTGGACCTTGAGTCAGGGTCGCAGTGAAAAAGAGGTAGATCAAATAGCTGCTACTATTTTTGATTTTTTAGTGGAACATGGACAGATCAATTTACTTAAAAAAGTATTAGCTGAAACCAAACAAATTCTTTATACTCACAAAAATCAAGTAGCCGTTGAAGTATTGTCAAAGTATGCGCTGACTACTGGTGAGCAAGCGGCTGTCAAATCATTGGTGCATAAAAAAACTGGGCATGAAGCTATCTTGCACCACACTGAAGACAAAGATTTACTTGGCGGAGTAAAGATAAGATATGAGGATAAAATTTTGGACCTCAGTATTCAAAAGCAATTAGTAGATTTAAAACAATATTTAAGCGAATAAATAATTTAATATAATAGGTAATAATATGTCTAATGATCATTTGGTAAAAAGTTTGGAAAAAAAGTTAGCCTCTTGGAAGCCAAAAGCCGTTGAGGAAACCTACGGTGAAGTGCTGGAAGTTGGTGATGGTATTGCCAAGATTTCTGGGCTGTCTACTGTCATGGCTTCTGAAATGATAGAAATCACCACTCAAGATGGTACCAAAGTATCTGGTGTAGTGCTCAATCTAGAAGAGCAGGTGATTGGTGCTATTATTTTGGGTGATTATAGTCAGATCCAAGAAGGTGATAAAGTCAGCTCCACTAAGAAAATATTACAGGTGCCAGTCGGTGAACAAGTGATTGGTCGTGTAGTTGATGCATTGGGTGTGCCGGTTGATGGTAAAGGTCCCATCAAGACTAAAACTTTTTATCCCATTGAAAAAATTGCCCCTGGTGTCATCACTCGTCAATCAGTCACTCAGCCATTACAAACTGGTATTAAAATTATTGATTCCATCATTCCTATTGGTAAGGGTCAAAGAGAATTGATCATTGGTGATAGACAGACTGGAAAAACTGCCCTAGCTATTGATGCTATCATCAACCAAAAAGGCAAAGATGTTATTTGTATTTATGTGGCTATCAGCCAAAAAGAATCCAAGATCGCTAAAATTGTCGCCAAGCTAGAAGAAACCGGTGCCATGGAATACACTATTGTAGTTTTGGCCGGTGCTTCGCAGTCAGCTTCTTTGGCCTATGTAGCACCTTACGCTGGTTGTGCTATGGGAGAATATTTTATGGATCAAGGCAAAGATGTCTTGGTGATTTATGATGATTTATCTAAACACGCTGTAGCTTATAGACAGATATCTTTGTTGCTCAGACGCCCACCAGGTCGCGAAGCTTATCCTGGCGATGTGTTTTATTTGCACTCTCGTTTGCTAGAAAGAGCAGCCAAAATGTCCAAAGAGCATGGTAGCGGATCATTGACTGCTTTGCCTATTATTGAAACTCAAGCTGGTGATATTTCTGCCTATATCCCGACCAATGTTATTTCTATCACTGATGGTCAGATATTTTTGGAAACAGATTTGTTTTACAAGGGTGTGCGTCCAGCTTTGAACTCTGGTCTTTCGGTATCTCGTGTCGGATCAGCCGCTCAGATCAAAGCCATGAAAAAAGTAGCCGGTAAATTGAAATTAGATTTAGCTCAATTCCGAGAGTTAGAAGCTTTTGCACAATTTGGTTCTGATCTTGATGAAGCTACCAAGCAGCAGATCAATCGTGGTTTGCGCGTGACTGAGATTTTGAAGCAAGGTCAATATCAACCAATACCACAAGCTAAACAAGTAGCTATTTTGTATGCCGTGACCAATGGCTATCTGGATATTGTGCCAGTGGAGAAAATTAGTGCATTCGAAAAGAAATTGTACGCTACTTTGGATAGTAGTGCTAAAGACTTATTAGCTAGTATTGAAAAAGAAGGTGTTTTGAGCGAAGAAAAAGAAGTAGAATTGCAAAACATCATTAAACAATTAGTAGAAGTTGAAGTTAAATAATTTATGCCCGCTACTCGCGATATAAAAAGAAGAATACGCTCGGTCCGCAATACCAAGAAGATTACTAGGGCCATGGAGTTGGTGGCAGCTGCCAAGATGCGCAAAGCTGTGACCAAAGTTTTGGCTACTAGGACTTATTCTGATTTAGCTTGGAATACTGTTTTACATTTGGTGAAAAAATTAAATGCTGAGCATCATCCATTTTTTCAAGAACCAAAAAAAGTAAAAAAAGTTGGTATTATTTTGATCAGCACCAATCGTGGTTTGTGCGGTAGTTTCAATGTCCAGCTAGTCAACAAAGTAGTTCAGTCTATCAATATCCATCATCCCGAAAAAGTAGAAACCGAAGTTATCACTATGGGTTTGAAGGGTAGAGTAGAGGCTAGACGTCGAAATTTAAATATCATTGCTGATTTTCCTAAAGACGATATTACTATCAGTTCTGATAAGATTAGATCAATGTCTTATATGGTGGTTCAAAACTTTTTAGATAAAAAATACGATAAAGTTTTTGTAGCTTATACAGATTTTGTTTCTTCTTTGAGGCAAGTACCGCATGTCATGCAACTCTTACCTATCGTACCAAAAATTGATGAAAGACTAGCTCACATTGTTCATGAAAAGAAAGAAGATGTTACTAGTATCGATGTTGATAGTTTTTCTGATTTTATTTTTGAGCCAGACATGAAGAAAATTTTGGATGATTTTTTACCACGATTAGTAGAAATTCAGATTTATCAGACAGTTTTAGAAAGTGAAGCTAGTGAGCATTCTGCTCGTATGTTTGCCATGCGCAATGCCTCCGATGCAGCCGGTGATATGATCGAGTCATTGACCCTAGCTTACAACCAAGCTCGTCAAGCTAGTATCACAGCGGAGATTGCGGAGATTGCTGCCGGTAGCGCTGCTTTAAATTAACCCATTGAAATAATTTTATCAATAAATAATAATATGCAGAATAAAGGAAAAATCAAACAAATCATTGGCGCTGTTGTCGATGTTTATTTTGAGAAGAAATTGCCAGAGCTAAACCAAGCCTTAGAAGTCGATCTTAATGGTGGAAAATTAGTTTTGGAAGTCCAAAAACACTTAGGTGATCATCTGGTCAGGACTGTTGCCATGAGCTCAACTGATGGTTTAGCTAGAGATATAGATGTAGTCGATACTGAAAAACCAATTTCCGTACCAGTCGGTAAAGAAACACTAGGTCGCATGTTTAATGTTTTGGGACAAGCGGTCGATGGTCAAAAAGATGTAGTGACCAAAGATATTTGGCCAATTCATCGAGCTGCTCCAAAGTTTACCGAGCAATCAACCAAGACAGAAATATTTGAAACTGGTATCAAAGTTATTGATTTAATTTGTCCATTTATCAAAGGTGGAAAAGTCGGTTTGTTTGGTGGCGCTGGTGTCGGTAAAACTGTTGTTATTCAAGAATTGATTAGAAATATTGCTGCTGAGCATGGTGGCTTCTCTGTCTTTGCTGGTGTCGGAGAGCGTACTCGTGAAGGTAATGATCTTTATCATGAAATGAAAAATTCTGGAGTATTGAAAAATACTACCATGGTTTTTGGTCAAATGAATGAGCCACCTGGTGCTAGACAAAGAGTTGGTTTGACAGCCCTCACCATGGCAGAATATTTTCGTGATGTTGAAAATAAAGATGTGCTTTTATTTATTGATAATATTTTCCGCTTTACTCAAGCTGGTTCAGAAGTATCAGCATTGTTGGGTCGTATGCCTTCAGCCGTAGGTTATCAGCCAACACTAGCTACAGAAATGGGAGAACTACAAGAGCGCATCACTTCTACCAACAAAGGGTCTATCACCTCTGTTCAAGCTGTCTATGTGCCAGCTGACGACTTGACCGATCCAGCTCCAGCTACTACTTTTGGACACTTGGATTCTACTGTAGTATTGTCTCGTAGCTTATCAGAACTCGGTATCTATCCAGCTGTTGATCCTCT
>CAYVXP010000031.1:0-8482 GCA_964455165.1 uncultured Gammaproteobacteria bacterium | reverse complement strand
GAGTGGTGGCTTGGGGGCACTTGGCTGAGATTATTACCACCTATTTAAAGAAGGGTTCCAAAGTTTTTATCGAGGGACGCCTACAAAATAGAACCTGGGAGGATAAAAACAAAAATAAAAAATACATGACTGAAATAGTGGCTTCTGATCTGATTATGCTCGGTGGTAGTCAGAAAAAAGAATCAAAAGGTGATGAGAATGCCAAAGAGGAAGAAATAGATATTGAGGAAATTCAAATCGAAGAAGATAACTAATTTATCATATTTAAGATATTTGCTTATCTTGGTTCAAGGCCTAAAAAGTTTGCCTGTATCTTTCGGGCCTTGTCCAGGCTAAGAAAAATAATTTTTAGCCAACTCAATCTTTTGTGAGGGGCAAAAGAAAGAGTGTTTGTTCTTTACAACAAGGGAGGTTTTTGTGCGACACCCTCAAAGAAGTGCCTTGGCGTCTTGTCTCTTTAGAGGAGGTTGTGTTATGAAGCGCAAGTTCTACTTGCTGGCTAGCTTGTTGCTGGCTGCGGGCCTGCTGTCGTTGATGGTAGGCTGTGATCGCAAGGAGCAGACGGTGAATGCTCCGTTCATCGGAAACATCGATCCTGACGCTGTCGTTGATGATCCTGGTGATCTCAACATCAGTGCTGATGAAGTGAACGCTGCTGGCAGGGTTGCCTACGAGCAGGCTGGCCCGGATAAGGCCAACGCCTGCATCTACCTGAACGTGCCTTACTTCAGTCAGCTGGACCCAGCATGGAAGGATCTTAGGTTGGGTTATGACAATAACCATGAAGCTACCATTGGTAGCTACGGTTGTCATCTGACCTGTCTGGC
Source organism: uncultured Gammaproteobacteria bacterium (assembly GCA_964455165.1). GTDB lineage: Bacteria > Patescibacteriota > Patescibacteriia > UBA1558 > GWA2-36-10 > CALMZN01. The sequence continues at coordinate 7,655 of CAYVXP010000031.1, read as the reverse complement.
CATGCTTTACAAGAAATGGGGCTATTCCACGATGACGCCTGCTGTGCTCAACAGCTGGTCTTATCTGGGGAAGGCTCATTACGCATTTTCGACAATCAAAAACGGCGACTTGATTCGTTTGCCGGAGGCACTGCAGTACCCCTATGTGAGTAGGCCGTACCGCAGCATTGTTTACACCCAAATTTATAGCGAACTGGCTGCCGGTAGACCAGTTGTGGCTCGAGTTAGCTTTACAGGTGTCCCCAGTCACTATCTGGTGATTTACGCCTTTAATGGAGTGAATTACCTGGTGCGCGATCCTTGGGGTCAGAGCAGTAGGGTGCTATACGGTAATATTACCTCTTTGTCGGTCTACGGCGCGTAAGACCACGGGGGTGCGGGGTATTTAAATATCTCGCACTCCCAAACTAATTTTGTTATAATTATTAATATGAATAAAAAGATAATAATTTACGTTTGTTTATTTTTTGTGAGCCTGGGTTTTATTTTTATTTATTTTACTCAAAATAAAAAAGTACAAGGTAAAGTAAAACAAGAAAGTTTTTTGATTCTTTTGGCATCGGCAAAAAACAATAATTACGTTTTAGATAAATGCAATTTTAGTGATTGCCAAACAATCGACACCATTTCAAGTTCTCATTCTACAGATAGTGTTATTGTTTATGATAAAGACAATATTTTATATATCAAGAATAATAAAATTATTACTCGAAATTTTATAAATAAGACGGAAAAAATAATTTATAATATTCCAGATAGTCATACACTAATTGGCGGTTTGACCGGTTCCGGAGATTATATTGCCTGGGTTACTTTTGATGGTATTTATAAAAATAGCAATGTTTTAAATTTAAAAAATAATATTTATAGTTCAACCAAGCTTGACTTCTTGGCACCGGACGATAGGATAAACATACTTTTAGATAAGAGCGGAAAGTCTGACGCGTTGATTCTAGAGGTAACAAATGGCGTTCAAGAATCAGCCCTGTGGTTTGTGTACTATGACGTAGAGAAAAATGCCGTGCACAAGTTAGTTGAAAATGGACCGACGGCTTATAACATTATCAAGGTAGATAATAATGTGTTGTTTTATGGTGATGGTAAAATTTTTAAAATTAATCTTGATAGTGGCAAAAAAGAAGAAATTTTTAACTGGATAGGTAATGATTGTTATAAATCTGAAATATCCAACGATGGTCGATGGTTGGTGGAAAACATTAACAACGCCAGCGGCGATGTTGATAAATATTTGTATAATTTTACAACCGGAGAAAAATCTATTATAGAGCAAGGAGTTAGTTGTGGATTTTATTTCGGTAGTCGATGGATTGGCAATAGATATTATTTAGAAGACAGATTAGATCATTATTTATTATTTAATATAGAAACTCAAAAAGTACAGAAAGTTTTGTGGTCAAATAAGGACAACAGTTTAATTGATGTAGTTATGTATTAGCACAATTGAGTGGTTTTATAATTAACAATTAAATATGAAAAGAAAAGCGATTTCCGCCCACCAGGCGGTCAGCCTTTGGGCGATTATAATGTTAGTTTTACCTTGGTTTTATCCTACTGTGAGCCAAGCAGCTAACACTGATCTAGTCATCTCCGAGATCATGTACGATCTAGAAGGATCAGATAGTGGAGGCGAATGGATTGAGGTCTACAACAGTGGTCCGGAGACAATAGAAGTTTTGACTGGAACAGGCGCCAGTACATGGCGTTTTTTTGATGGCTCAAATCATGTTTTGAATTTAGCCAATGGCACCAGCACCACTGCCACTAATGAATATTTTATCATTGCTTCTGATGCTCAGAATTTTTTAGCTAGTCACTCAGGATTTACGGCCACTGTTTTTGATACAGTCATGAGTCTCAATAATTCTAGTAGTACTATTGCTTTAAGCTTTGATGGCGGACAGACACAAGGAGTGATAGCTGATTATAATGCTATTTGGGGCGCAAGCGGTAATAACAAAACTTTAGAAAAAATAAATTTAAACCAAGACAGTAATCAAAATAATTGGCAGGAAAGTTTTGTGCTTGGGGGTACACCAGGGCTAGCCAAAAGTCAGGACGCGGTCTTGCCACCAGAAGATGGTAGTGGTGATGACGATCCACTAGTTAGTGATGATCCTCAACCACCAGCCAACGAGCCAGTATCCAGCAGTAGTAGGGCACCAAGTAATAATTGGTCGCAAATAAAAATATCAGAGATTTTACCAAATCCAGTTGGTAGTGATGATGCTGAGTGGATAGAAATATACAATCAAGGATCAGGTGTGGTTGATTTATCTAATTTTAAATTGCAAGATAATTCAGCTGGGCAATACACCATCGGACAAGGATTACTTTTGGCTGGGCAAGCATATTTAGTGCTGTATAAAAATCAAACTAAAATATCACTAAACAATACTGGCGGTGACAGTGTAAAAATATATTCGCCCGATAATAATATTTTAGATAGTGTTGCCTATAACTCTAGTGCGCCAGAAGCTAAAAGTTTTGCTTTGATAAATGGATCCTTTGCTTGGACACCAGGTTCTACGCCCGGACAAGCTAATATTTTACCAGATAATCAGGCACCACGAGCAGTCATGAAAATGGATGGCGATAAATTTTTTGTGAGTACTAAAATTATTTTATCAGGCGCTGAGTCCACAGACCCAGAAGAAGGTGAATTAAAATATTCTTGGGACTTTGGCGATGGGCAAAGTGGTGATGAACCAAAAGAAAATCACGCCTACGAAAAAGCGGGTAATTATTTAGTTAAATTAAAAGTAATAGATCCAGCTGGATTAAGTAATGAGGTCACCAAAAATATTGTAGTAGAAAACAAAGTGGTGGATTTAAAACTAAGTGATATTAAACCAATTGATTTTGCAAAAAGTGATTTACTAATTACAGAATTTTTACCCAACCCGACGGGCTCTGATGATAATGAATGGATAGAGCTCTATAACGCCAGCGCCAAAAATATTGATTTGCTTGGCTGGCAACTAGATGATCAAGATGGTGGTAGCAAAGCTTATTCTTTTGCTACCAGCACCATTATTTCAAGTAACAGTTTTTTGGTGATTGATAGGAGTGTGAGTCAAATCACTCTCAATAACACCGAAGATAGTGTGCGATTATTGACGCCAGTAAATGAAGCGTGGCAGGAAGTAAAATATGAAAAAATTCCCGAAGGTCAGTCCTATGCTTGGGACTTAGTTAACAGTGAATGGTTTGTCAGCAACAATCCTAGCCCCGGCTTAGCTAATATTGTGAATCAAATAGAACTGGCCGGTGAAAATACCGAGACAGAGCTACAAAAAAATGAAAGTAGAAATATAGTGGCCACTGTCTGGGCCAAGAATAATAAAATATTATATTTATTGGGCGCTGATAACAAGTTGATTGAAGTTTATGGTACTTTAGATTTTGAAAAATATAAAAGGGGAGACAGTGCGGATTTTTTTGGTAAAGTAACTCGCGTAGAACCATGGCCTAGGCTAAAGATTGTTAGTGCTGAAAATATAAATATCATAAACAGCGATCAGGAAATAATTAAACCAGAAATTATTGACAGCTCAGATCTCAACGAAGAATACAATGGTCAGCTAGTATTAGCCCGAGGGGTGGTAGTAAAGAAAAATGGAAAAAATATTTATTTAGCTGACGACATTGATCAAGAATATAATTTGCGCTTGAGCCTGAAGTACGATACGAAAGATTTGAAATTAGAAAAAGGCACGGAAGTGTTGGCTAGCGGTCTATTACAATTTGATGAAAAAGTAGTACGACTTGATGTGTTTGATAAAAACGATTTGCAAATGGAGCAAAAAGTTTTGGGAGAAAAAATAGCCTCAAGCACTAGCGTCAGTACCGTGGAAGCAAGCAGTAGTTCTTTGCACACTAAAAAAATAATAAAATTTATTTTACTCGGTTTATTATTACTTTCAATGATTTATTTTTTATTTAATAAATTGAAAAAGAAATAAAAAATAAACACGTTTGACACCCCTATGCTAAAGTGGTAATTTCATTTAGAAACTAGGCACTAACCCGGACTTTTTGAGGAGGTGGACACAGGTCATGCAGAAAAGAAAACTTGGTTGGCCAGAGGTTTTGATCATTCTCATTGGCTTGGCGCTAGTGGTCACTTGGACCATCCACGATTGGAAGAAAACCAACCGCAACACAGAGCTGTTCAAGAGTTCGGAGCTACAAGCTGAAATGCTGGAGCCATTGGTCAGGAGTTTTTATCAGGCTCAAGGGCGCATGCCTTGGTCCCTGGTCGATCGTCTGCCTAGTGGTCAGCGCTTCGTTGATTTGCTACCGAATGGCCAATGTTTCGCCAACACTTTCACTGGTCAGTACACTGAGCCAAGATTTTTTGACCGCATCCACAAGGAAGCGGACGCAGGCACGGTGGCCGTGATCAAGGAAGAAGACTATGGCTATATTGTAGTCTACGGTGTCAATCGACAAGCAGTAGTACTCAAGCTACGTCTATAGGGGTTTCGGTCAAAAGCCGCGACCCCTTTAATTTTGTTTAAATAAAAAAACACCCAAATTATTTCAGGTGTTTTTCGCGCCCAAGGCCGATTTTTATAACTCAGTAAATAAATCTTTTTTTGAGAATCTTATTTTTTTTAATTTTGGTTCTTCTTTACGGTAACCCATGGCTAGGATGACGGTTGATTTTAGTCCAGACGGCAGTTCTAATATTTTATCAATAGATTTTTTTTCAAAACCTTCAAGTGGGCAGGAATCAATTTTTAATTCAGCACAAGCGGCCAGTGCAAAACCAAGAGTCAGATAACATTGTTTCTGCGTCCAAGATTCTAACTCTTCTTGGTTCATGGTTTTGATAGTATTTTTTAGACGAAGCTTCATTGGCTCAAGGTTAGTTGGGGTGCTCATGTCGCTGGCATTAATCAAGTCAGCGTAGTCGTTTATTCTTTGATAGAGGTCGCTCTTTTTACTGATAACACAAAAAATTAACAAATGAGAAGAAGTATCAATTTGTTTTTGTAAAAAAGATTTTAATTTTAGTGAGGCTTTTATTTTATTATTGCTTACCACGTAGACATGAAATGTTTGTAGACCATAAGAAGTGGGAGTAAGACGGACAGCTTCGTTTATTTTTTCTAAATCTTCGACGCTTATTTTTTTATTAGTATCAAATTCTTTAGTAGCAAAGCGCCAATTTAGATTATTTAAAAAACTCATAATATTTTTTTATTTAATTTATATTGTTTAGTTTAGCACATAGGCCTTGTAATATGCACTAGCTGGCTTTTTGACCTTTTTATAATATTGGGTAATAATGAGCCTGATTAGAGGCAGGAAGTTTGTTTTCACTACCACAGGAGGTTCTGTCATGTTCATTAACATCGCTAATCTGCTCACCACACAGAAGTGTTCTGTCATTGGCTACGGACACACTGAGCTACAAGATGATCCGGAGCGTTTGCGGGAAGTCACGCAGGCTCAGTTTATCGACATGTTGTCTTTCGAGACACGTTGTCAGCTCCTGGGGACTTCGAAGCCATGGCTAGAGGCAGACAAAGTCGCAGTGGCTGATGGCTGGATCTCCATGACGGGTATTCATAGGAGAGTTTTTTTTAATGGACCCATCGCTGATTTAGCTCTGATTGCCGCGCGCAAGTGCTTGGCTCAGGCCGGTGTTTCGGCTATGGACCTCGATGCTATCGTGGCCGGTAGTAATACCGGACCAGGCTATCCTAGTCTGGCCGATCGTATCAAGCATGGTCTTGGTCAACACTCTCAGGCCATGGCCTACGACCTACAGGAGGCTTGTCCGGTTGGTTGTGTGGCTGTGTTCAACGGCTGGAATCTGGTGCGCTCCGGTGTAGCCAAAAAGGTTTTGGTGGTTTGTGCCGAAAAAGCAACTACTCTGGCCAAGTTGGACGACTGGAAGGGGAGTAACCTTTTCGGTGACGCGGCCTTTGCTTTCTTACTTAGCGCCAGTGAACAAGAAGCATTCAAATTCTTCGATATCAGGAGTGAGCCTTTTGATGGTCAGCTTCACCTGATCACCAAGACTGAAGATGGGTTTGCTCAGAAGGGTTTAGGTGTTCACAAGTTTGTTGGTCGTGAAGTGGTTCGTATTCTCGTCGAGGGTGTCAATCGGGCTGGCATTTTGCCAGCCGATATCAGGCACCTCGTGCCCCATCAGCCCAGCAGCAAGACTCTGAATCTGCTCGAAGAGAAGCTTCGCGAGAATTGGCCCACCTTTGGTGGCCAAGTGCATCGTAATGTCGAGTACACTGGTAATACTTCTGGCGCCTCTACCGGCTCCCTGATCTCCAGAGGAGTTGCCAGTGGCGACATCAAGCCTGGCGAATTGGTGCTTGTGAGCACTTTTGGCGCCGGTTTGTCGGTAGGCAATTATGCTTTTGTCATCTGAGCTTGCAGATGATGCATCACAAAAGCCCCACCAGATTAAGGTCTGGTGGGGTTTATCTTTGACTTTTTTCTGATTTTTTAGTATAAATAACTGCGTTATATAGTTTTATTTTATACGCCGGGGTGGTGCCCCGCTTATCGCGGGATCTCCGTCGAGCTAAGCTCGACTACGAAAATTGGTTCTCAGTTTAGTCTAAGCGACATTTAATACTCGTACTTTATTTTATACGCCGGGGTGGTGAAATTGGCAGACACGCCAGCCTTAGGAGCTGGTATCTGAAAAGATGTGGAGGTTCAAGTCCTCTCCCCGGTACCAAATTAAATTTCGGTTTCCCGCCACGGGCGGGACCCCGCCCGCCGGCGGTGGCAAGTCCTCTCTCCGGCACCACTCGACTCGTCCCGTATGACGGGACTCGCTCGCGGTCTTCGACCATTCGATGGCTAATATATGTTATTAGGTCGAGTGTCCCGAGCATAGTCGAGGGACAAAAATTTTTATATCATGAATCAATTTTTGTTAATTTTAATTTTAGCCATTGCCGTTACTACTATCTATTCTTTGGTGCGAGGCATTGGTTGGGTGCCAATTTGGCGAAAAGATATTGATCGTTTTTTGCGCTTAGCTGATATCAAAGCAGGACAAGTGGTCTATGATTTGGGTTGCGGGGATGGAGTGATAGTTGTGGCTGCGGCTAAAAAAGGTGCTAAGGCCATCGGGCTAGAGATTTCTATTTTGCCTTTTGTAGCCGCGTATATCAGAAAAATTTTGACTAGAAGTAAAGCACAAATTAAATTTCGTGATTTCTGGCTGGTTGACTTGAAAGACGCAGATGTTGTATATTTCTTTTTGATTCCACGCATTTACGAACAGTTAAAACATAAATTAGAAAAAGAATTAAAGCCAGGCGCTAAGGTGATCGCCTATGTCTGGCCAATAGAGGGTTGGCAAGCCACGGTAGTTGATAAGCCAGAGGGTAGGCCAGCCATGTATTTATATATTAGATAGGGGTCGCATAGCTTCCGCCAAAGGCGGACAAGCGGTTGCTTGTTTAGCGTAAAATTATTTAAAGAGAGTTAGTTTGATTTTATTATAATATATGGTCGCATAGCTCAGTTGGTTAGAGCGCTACATTGACATTGTAGAGGTCGGAGGTTCGAATCCTCCTGCGACCACCATTTACACCCAGCGTTAGCTGGTTTTTTGTTTCTTTACAATTTATATGATTGGTATATAATAG
>CAYVXP010000030.1:0-8509 GCA_964455165.1 uncultured Gammaproteobacteria bacterium | reverse complement strand
CAGGTCAATCCAGCTACCAATTTAACTTTTGCTGCTGGCTTGCGCTCTCTATTGCGTCAAGATCCTGATATTATCATGGTGGGAGAAATTCGTGACAATGAAACAGCTGGTATTGCTGTAAATTCCGCTATGACTGGTCACTTGGTATTGTCTACACTACACACCAATGATGCAGCTACATCCTTACCTCGTCTACTTGATATGGATATCCAGCCATTTTTAGTCGCTTCTACGGTCAATGTGATTATTGGTCAGAGATTGGTGAGAAAAATTTGCATGAAATGTATTTATAGTTATATTTTGTCTGAACAAGAAATTGCTGATATAAAAAAAGAAATTAATATTGATAAATTTGTAAATACTGGTCAAGTGAAAGAAGTGCGACTTTATCGAGGTAAGGGTTGTGATTCTTGTAATCACACTGGCTATACTGGTCGTTTGGGTATTTTTGAAGTTTTGAAGATAGAGGAAAATGTCAGAGAGTTGATTGTAGCTCGGTCTGATTCCGATCAAATTACTAAATTGGCCATTAGTAATGGTATGGTGACCATGTTGGAAGATGGTTTCATGAAAGCTTTTTCTGGTAAGACAACAATTGAAGAAATATTTAGAGTGACTAAACAATAAATATGCAGTTTAATTATAAACTCACAGACAATCAAGGTAAGATCATTAAGGGTAAGATGGAGGCGAGTAATATTCAAGAAGCTCGCAACCGTTTGGCTTTGCAGGAGGGTACTTTGGTTTCTCTGGAGCAATATAATAAAGATAAAAAAAGTGGTGCTAAGAGACAAATAATCATTGGCAGTATGCGTTTGGTGGACAGAGTAATGACCGCCAAACACTTGTCAATCATGATAAAATCTGGCATGTCTATTGATGGCGCTCTGGAAGTTTTGGCTGACGGTGCTTCGCCTTTGTTACATGATCGTATGAATGGATTGTTGGAAGAAGTGCGTAAGGGTAATTCTTTGGCTAGTGCCTTGAAAAAATATCCTAAAGATTTTAATAATCTTTTTGTGAACATGGTGTCAGTCGGAGAGTCATCTGGTACTTTAGCTAAAAATTTAGAAATTTTAGCTGTCCAACAACACAAGACCTATGAACTGCGCACCAAGATAAAAGCCGCCTCAATTTATCCTATTATAGTTTTGATTGCAGTTTTGGGTTTGATGACTATGGTTTCGACATTAGTTTTGCCAAAGCTCAAAGGATTTTTTTCAGCCCTGGGAAACAATATGCCACCACTGACTAGACTCTTGCAGGCTTCTTCGGGATTTTTGGGTAGCTACTGGTGGCTGATTATTGCTATTGTTGTTGGTATTGTGATTTTGGCTCAAATAATGGAGAGATTTTATAATACTCGTTTGTGGTTGCATTATTTTTATCTCAAGCTTCCGGTAGTAGGACACATCATACGCGAAATGAATCTAGCTTTGTATTGTCGTACCATGGGCTCGCTGCTCAATAGCGGTATTACTATTGATCAAGCTTTAAAAATAGTATCTGATACATTAACTAGTGCTGTTTATAGAGAGCAGTTGACGATTGTTTATCATAATATATTAAAAGGAAATTCCTTGTCTGATGCTATGGCCAATCGTCAATATTTTCCACCCATGCTTTATCGCATGATTAGGGTTGGTGAAAATTCTGGTAATTTGAGTGAGGTATTGGACTATTTGGCAGATTTTTATGAAGAAGATGTAGATAATGCGGCTAAGAATTTTTCTAGTACCTTGGAGCCAGCTTTACTTATCGCGATCGGTTTAATAGTTGGTGTGGTGTCTATTGGTATTATTCAGCCGATATTCAAGCTAATGGAACTATCGGGTGGTGGTTAAAACATTATGACAGAAAAAAAATTATTAAAAATTAAAACATCGAAAAATATTAACTTTCTTAGTGCTTTCACCCTGATTGAGGTTTTATTAGTAGTAGCCATCATGTTGATTTTACTTTCTTCTGGCGCTTCGCTTTTGGGTAGTCGTACCCAAGAAAAAAGTCTTGATGCTAGTGCCAAGGCCGTGGTTGATCATATCAGTAAGGCTAGAAATTATTCTGTCACTGGTTATTTGGCTGATGTTTGGGGAGTGAAAATTTTAGATAACAACGCTTCTTGTTTCAATAGCGGTGATTGTGTTGTGGTTTACAAGGGTAAAAATTATTCTACACGTGATAGCTCTTATGATAGTATTTTTGATTTGAAAAATGGTGTTTCTTTGTCTACTAATCAGCAAAATGAATTTTATTTTTCTTCATCAGCTGGTTGGCTCAGTACTACGACCGTTGGCTACTCGATGCCTGAGCAGTCATTGATTTTGGTAAATACCGCCAATGCTCAAAAAACAGTAAGTACTACACCAGCGGGCTTGGTTTATTATGGTGATTAAATGTGATGGTATGAAAAAAAAGCTTATAAAAAAAATAAAGGGGTTTTCATTAGTTGAACTGATAGTAGCTATTGGTATTTTTTCTTTATTAGCTTCTAGTGTTGTTTATGTTTTTACCACTTCGTATAAGAATTTTTTTGGCGTCGGTGATAAGCAAGTTTTAGCTCAATTTACTCAAGAGGGTATGGAGGCGGTACGTAATATTAGAAATAATGGTTGGCAAACTATAGTCAATGCTGCTGACGGCAGTCCTAGAGGAGTGCAGAATACCAACGGCACTTGGCAGTTTAATGGTACTAGTAATTCTTTAAATGGTTTAACTAGAGTGGTAGTAGTCAGTGCTGTGCAGCGTGATGGCACTGGTGCAATAGTGGCTTCAGGTGGTATTGATGACCCAGATACAAAAAAAGTTACAGTAACTGTCTCTGGTACTGGCATAGCTGACTATGTTTTAAATACATATTATACCAACTGGTCAACAAAAACTTGGGAGCAAACAGATTGGTCTGGTACCTCTCCTAGAGAATTTTGGTCAAATGTCACCATGGCTTCTTCTTCGTATAGTAATATCAGCACATCGACAGCTGGGCAAGTAAAATTAAAATTAGTTGCCAGTGCCTACAATACGCCTGGTAGTCTAGTTTCTTCTATTTATGATTTAGCGTCTACTGACAAGGTTTTGACTAGTTTAAATGTTGTGCAAAATGTACCAAGTGGTTGCTCACTCACACTGACACTAGAAGGATCGAGTAGTACGTCGTTTACTAGCTATACTAGTAATGCTTTTGCTAATAATAGTACTGGTAATTTTACTAGTAGCACACCGTCTAGTCTCAATGGATTAAGGTATATTCGATACCGTTTGGCTTTGACAGCTTGTAATAGTAATACCCAGACTCCTATTTTATACTCTATGAGTCTTAATTATCGTTAAATTTAATATTTTTAATTAAAAGTGAAAATAGCCATAAAAAAATTATTTAATATAAAAAACAAAAGCTTGAGAAGCTCTCAGGCGGGCTTTACTTTACTGGAAGCTATTATTTATTTAGTAATTGTTGGGATTGTTATTTCAGCTGTGGTTGATTTTGCTGTTACCATGGGTAATACTACGGCCAAAATGAGTGCCAACATCGATGCTTCTCGTAATCGTCGTTTTGCTTTGGCTACTATTAATTATTTGATCAGAAATGCGGACGGCATGCTAAAAAATGTTTATGGTGATTGTTCAAATTTGAGTGTTAATCCACCGGTATTAGCTTTGTATTTTAATAGTGATGGTTATTTACCGGGTAATTGTGTAGAAAATGGCGGTGGAGTAAAAATCACAGTGGTAAACAATAGATTAAAAATGACTTGTTATCCAAATATTACTAATAACGGGCAGTACAATGCTTGTTCCGCTACGGCTAGCTCTACTTATTTTTTGACTGGCCCAGAAGTTGTTGTGACCAATACTAATTTAGATTTTTCTACTAGCACAGCCTCTACTACGGCCAATAGCTACAATACTATCACTACTCATCTCAAGGTTACTTTGCCATCAAATGATCAGGTCAGTTTGCGAGCTAGTTCAGAGGCCACTAGTACAGCTGATACACGCAATCAGCAATCAGATGGTTTAGTAGCTTTTTATAAATTTGATGACGCTAGTGGTAGCTCGGCAATCGATAGTATTGGCGGTACATCGTTGAATTGTCCAGCGACATCTCCTAGTCCGACTACAGCTCTAGTGGCTGGCAGTAGCGGAGCTTTTGATTTTAATAATGGTCAGTATTGTGATATCAATAATCCCGAAAAATTAAATATGGGTTCCAGTTTTAGTTTATCGGCTTGGATCAAGATGGATAGTCCCTCAGCTATTGAACATGCTATTATCAATAAGCATGCTTGGGGTGCTAGCAAAGGTTATTATCTGATGGTTTATTCAAACACTGGTCGGGTAATTTTCCGCGTTTGCGATACTAGTGCTTGCACAAATATACTAGATGTTAGTGGTGTGATTAGTAATGCCACAGTTTACAATATCACTGTAGTGTATGATCAGCCAAATAGTTCTGGTAATATGTATATTTATCAAAAAGGAGTAGGCGGGATCAGCACGACCACGGCTACTACTTGGCCAATTTTAGTTAATACTGACACTGCTTATTATCCAAAAATTGGTAACAATTTCGAAGGCATAATTGATGATTTAAGAGTTTATAATAGAGCTTTATCAAATTCAGAAGTATGGGCTATACAATCACAAGGAGCATACTAATATGAAAAATATTTTTAAAAAAAATAACTTAGGTTTTGTGGCTTTGATTTTTGTGATCATGATAAGTTCTCTTTTTATTGTGTCTAGTGTGATCATAGCCATGGTCAACACTTCAAACAACATGGCTAATTATCAGATAACAGAGTCAAACGATGTGATGTACAATATCGACTCTTGTCTCAATGATGCTTTGTGGCAAATCGCTTCTAGCACTAGTGCTTCGGGCAACTATTCTATTGCTGTCGGTGGTGTCAATTGCTCTTATCAGATTTCCGCTACTGCTGATAGTATGAAAACCGTCACTTCTACAGCCACCACAACTTCAGCTGTCGGTAATTGGAATCGCTCAGTGGTAATGAGGGTCAATGTCGCTAGCTCTCCTTTTTTTATACAATCTTATAAAGATTATATGGCAGGCGTTGCTCAGAGGTGTGGTGACGGAGAATGTGCCGCCTCGGAATCTTGTTCCACTTGCTCTGCTGATTGTGGAGCTTGTGGTCCTAGCTCAGTATGTGGTGATGGTGACACAGAAGGTACTGAGGTTTGTGATGATGGTAATACCACTACTGAAACTCAAACTTGTGGCAATAGTAGTATAGAGAACGGCACATATTGTAGTGGTGACTGCTTGGCAGTGGTAAGTTTGACTGAGGCTTGTGATGATGGTAATGCCACTACTGAATATTGTGGTGATAGTGCTACTCAAAATGGTTCTTCATATTGCAACTCTGCTTGTAGTGCTTATATTACTTTGTCTGAACAATGTGATGATGGCAATGTATCAAACACCGATGCTTGTCTAAATACTTGTCGTACTGCCACTTGTGGTGATGGGTACGTACGTTCTGGTACAGAAACCTGCGATGATGGTAATACTTACAATGAGGCTTGTGGTGATGGTGCCATACAAAGTGGTTCATACTGCGACTCTACTTGTTCGACTGTTCTTACTAAAGCGGAGACTTGTGAATTTCCTGATTTAGGGGCTTATTGTGTACCACTAAATGCATATTGTGGTATGTGTTCTTCTCCTAGTGTAGATTGCCCTGGTCATGAGTCCCCAGCTTCTGGTAGGTGTAATGGGAGTTGTGTTTGGGCTAGTTGCACTAAACTTTGTTGTGCTACATGTATTTCGCCTCCATAAAATTATTTTTTAATTTATAAACATAAAATTAAGTTGGCAAAATGCCAACTTTTTTTATTTTCTTAAAAATGTTATAATTTAGTCACATAAAATATTAAATAGCTTAAAGACTAAAATATTTAAAATGGCTAAGGATATTATTGGCTTGGACATGTCTGATGCTTCTATTGAAGCAATTGTACTCAAGAAAAAAGGCACCGGTTTCAATGTAGATAGCTACTCCAGATTTAGGATTTCGCCGGATATTATTGAGGGTGGTCGTCTGATCAAAGAGGATAGGCTCAAAGAGGCGCTTTTGAGTATGTTCAAAAATGGACATCCACGACCAATCAATCCGGGGAAAGTATATTTTTCTATACCAGAATCACGGGCTTTTATTAGAAATATCAAAGTACCAAAAGCACTAAAAACCAAAGAAGTGCCCGAGGCTATCCAGCATCAAGCCGAGGAGACCATACCAGAGGCTTTTGATAATTTATTAACTGCCTCTCAAGAACTGGTAGTCAATAATAATCATCGGGAGTTTACCTACATTGCCGCGGAGATGGATATTGTGCGTTCTTATTTGAAGTTGTTTAAAGATTTAGGTATAGAGGTAGCTGGGATCACGACTGAATCTATCTCTGCCATAGCTGGTCTCAACGATAAATTTAAAAAAAATATTACTTTACTTTTGGATCTTGGTTCCAAAGTCACTATTGCTAGTATATATGATCCTCGTGGTATCAAGGCCTCTATCAATATTGACATAGGTGGCAATGCTATATTGGTAGCCGTCAAAGATAGGTTCAATATCAGCTATGCGGAGGCAGAAAATAGACTGCGTGATGTTGGTTTGACTTCGGCCCCTGGTGATGGAGAAGTGATGTTGATGTTACAGGGTCAACTACAACCATTGACTGACGAGATTAAGCGCTTTGTGACCTATTGGGAGCAGGTAGCTAGTTTGAAAGTAGAGCAGGTAGTTTTGATTGGTGGTTTGACTCAAATGCGTGGCCTAGTTGATTACTTTAGTGCCAATTTATCTGTACCAGCTTTTATTGGTGAGAGTTTTTTGGCTGAGCACAAAGACAAGGATCAAGTGGTGTTTACTAAGTATATCAATGCCTTGGGCTTGGCTCGTTTGGCTAGCACTAAGAATGAGCTAAATTTTTTCTCTGACGCTAATAAAAATAAATTAGGTATTGCCGCGGATAAAGCCGCTAGTCTGTTTAAACAAAATAAGGCTGATGAAAATATTGGCACTGCAGATGATTCAGAAATAGAAAAACCTAAGTGGAAAAAAATAGTGACCAGTATTTATTTTATTGTAGCCATCATTTTACTCGGCGTATTGGGAGCTGTTTGGTTTTTGCGCGCTCCTATCAAGTCACTGCTCAATCCAAAAGTGAGTTTTGATTTTACGGCCAAGGCAGTGGTAGTAGGAGTAGAAAATAAAGTTGGAGCCAAAGATTTTGTCTATGCCCAGTTAGTACCTTTTACTTTGAGTCAGCAGAGAGACTATGCTGATTTGAGCTATGAGCAAGTAAAAATAAATATTTTAGCGGACATGAGTACACAACTCATCAATGGTTTGAATAAAGAATACACCAAAGGGCAATTTTATTTGATCCCAGCAGTTATAAATACTACTGTTGATAGTATCCAGCCAAGTATAGAAAATTTTACACTAGGCCAGCCATTGAACATCACGGCTACTTTTCAGGTTTTGGCTATTAATCAATTTGATATAAAAAATGCTCTTGTGACTCAACTACCGGCAGTGACGGATCAGCAAAAAGCCGTAAATCTTGATATTAAATCTTTTGATTATAGTATTCAGAGCATTGATGCCACTAATCAAACTGCTAATTTACAGGTCAATATGACTATTTCCAATAAATAAAGCTTGTGGATAAGTAATAAACTGTATTAAATATAAAAAAAGTGTTATAATATATTCATATTAAATTTTTACATGAAAACTAAAAATCAAGGGTTTACCTTAATTGAGTTAATAATAGTTATAGCTATTATAGCTCTATTAGCAGCTGCGACTTTCGTAGCTATCAATCCAGCCAAAAGAGTCGGCGATGCTGGCGATGTGACTAGATGGCAAGATTTGACAGCCTTGTCTGATGCTTTTCAAGCCTATCTAGCTGATCATAATAGTACAGTGCCAACCAGCACTATGGTTAGTGGTGTGACTTATATGTTAGCAACCACCACCGGAGGTGCTACCATTGCTACTTGTGAGGCTACTACAACCTCGGCCTACATTCTTTTAGACACTTTGATTAGCGATGGTTATATTGGTCAAATTCCTAAAGATCCAAAGTATGTTGAAGTTGATGGCAAAAGCACATTGTATTGGCTATATCGGGAGAATTCTGGAAAATTAAAATTGGGTTCATGTGAAAAATATGGTTCTAATTACCCAGTTGTAATAAGGTAGTTATTGTTTGATAATTTTATTATATGTACAAGTTATTTATTTTTATTTAGTATGAAAAAATTTATGTCCAAAGGTTTTACCCTGATCGAGTTGATTATCGTCATAGCTGTTATTGCCTTATTAGCCGCTGCTACTTTCGTAGCTATCAATCCAGCTAAAAGAGTTGGTGATGCCCAGGATGCTCAGCGCTGGCAGGACATCACAGCTATAGCTGACGCATATCAAGCTTATTTAGCCGATTATGCTGGTACATTACCAACTACTACTTTACCTTA
>CAYVXP010000029.1:6626-8689 GCA_964455165.1 uncultured Gammaproteobacteria bacterium | reverse complement strand
GATTGCTAGCAATGGAGTTTTACTAAATAATTTGATCATGTATTTATTAGTAGAGCATGGTCACCTATGGTACATCTATGCCAAGATAATTGCTGTTGCTTTTGTGACTACTATTAATTTTCTTGGGAATAAATATTTTACTTTTAGAGTTAAATAATTTTTTATATGAATGAAGCAAAATTTGCTAGCGCCCTACTAGAGCCAGAAATAAAAAAATCACCAAGTCCTGTGGAATTTCAGGATTTACATCAGGGTAAACATAGGGTTATACATCCAGAAATTGCGAGTTCCACAGATGGCATAATGCATGAGACAGGCACTGTGGAGATTAGTAGTATGGGGCAGATCAAAATACTTACCTTTGGTGATTATCTGGGACGCATAGGTGTGTCTTATGCTGATTATTATAGATTGACCAAGAGCGAACCAAATAAAGATAAAAATGAGGTATTACGAACCTTGCATCAAGAGGCAATAAATAAAAGAACTAGAGTAGCTATTCGTAAGCATCAAGAATACGCTAGAGAGATTGCCAATCGTGATAATCTACAACAAACAACCGCCAAAGAGCATAGTCCAGTTTTTTTGAAAACTATAAATGATCTCGGCATCGACGGATTAGGAGCTGAGCTAGTGCCAGAGCAACTTGATTATTTGGATGGTATTGATGAGATGTTGACACTAGACCCAGAATCTTTGCAAAGTGGTGGAGAAAAAAGTGGATCAGTTATTCGTTTTGGTATCCAGAGGTCTTTTAAAGATAAAAAAAAGGAAGTGATGAGCGATCCTATTCGCTTCATCCCAGAGAAGCCGGAGATTGGGGTGTTGTTTAGAATTTTTATTAAAGAAAATTTGAGTGATTATATTGATGAAAAAACCGGAGAAAGTATTTGGCAAAAACTTTTGGACATCAGGACCGCCAAAGCCAGGGCTAGTGGCGTGGACCCCAATGAATTTTCCAGGGTCCAAAGAAATCAAGGTTTGTCATCAGTAGATAAAGTTTTGTCTGGCGGAGTCAGAGAACAAATCAGAAGAGTAAAAAATATTTTGCAAAATGTACAAGAGCAATTACAGGCCTATATAGATTCACCAGATTTTAAAAAACAATCTAAGGCTGTTCAAGAGCAATTACGTAGTGGTTTAGAAAACATGAAGATTGAAGATTTTTTATTGGCTCTCGACGATCTTAAAAATTAATCTTTTTAACAAAAGGAAAAGGAGCTCCGCGTGGCGGCGCTCCTTTTTGGGCTGAGCAGCGGGTTCATGATTTGATCATGGCCCGCAGCTTGGCGATTTCGATGAGATGGACGCCCATCTCCTCGCCGACTACCATCTGGATGGCGATGGTGGCTGGGTAGTAGGCTGACAGTCCAGCTTCGATGAAGGTGATGTAGGCATCACGATCATCGTACTCCGGAAAAGCCTTGTTCAGGCTGGCGATCAGCTCGTCGTCGTCCAAGTTGTCTGGGAACTTGTTTTCAACAATTTCCCGCAGTAGCTGATCAGTTGATTTATACACTTTGCTCAAGGCTAGTGTCCCCTTGTTTGGGTTGCTTTTTTAGAGTGGTCTATTTTATATCATATTATTAGATTTTTGTCAATAAGAAAGGAGCCCCGCGTGGCGGGGCTCCGAGTTTAAGCAAATGGCATGGCGGCCAATAGCTTGATGTCGTCGACACTCAGGGAAATGACCTCGCGGAAAATCTTGACATTGAACGTCTGAGAGCCTCTCAGGTAGCTGAAGTGCACAATGGCCGAGTTGGCTGACATTTTGTAGAGAATCAGTGCCTGGTCCAGGTTGGCGAGTGACATCGCGTTATCGGTGCTGTCCTCAATACCAGCCATTGTGATGACGATGATTAGTTCTTTAATCACCTCATCATCAAAGTCTTTTAGCGCCTGTCCGAGGACAGACAGCTTGTCGAGCAATTTTCTGTCGAACATGGTTTTTCCTCCCTTTGAGTCTAGCGGTGACTAGTGCTGAGACGATCTATGCGAAACATCTATTTATATTATATTACAGAAGACTTGTCAATAAAAGAGTCCCGATAAAGGGGACTCTT
>CAYVXP010000029.1:403-6616 GCA_964455165.1 uncultured Gammaproteobacteria bacterium | reverse complement strand
AATTTCTCAATCCTTCGCTTTGCTCGGGATTTCGTTATAATAATTTTTTAAAGTTCTCAACCATTGGTACCGGATTAGGGTCGCGACGGTATTTTTTAGCTAGATAGTATGAGGTCCAATCAGCAATCAACATGTTTGAAAAAATTTCTTGCCAGCGATTGGCTCCATTGAGTGTCAGCGAGATTTCCTCTAGACCTTGTTTTTTGTATAAATTTTTTAAGACTTTAAATCTTTTTTTAATTTGGGGATTATCATTTTTATCTTCTATATAGATGATTGAGAAATGGTCTGATAATTTTTTGGTCCAATCATTGCGGTCAAAGCCAGTCATTTCGTTGTGATTGAGCTCTGGTAGGACATTATAAAAAGCTGGGATCTTGGTATTTTCGTTAAATTTTATTTTCCAAGTAAAAGCTAAGCAAGTATTTTGTCGAGAAGCATAAATAATTGGCGTGCGATTGAAAAGTTGTTTAGCCATTTTTTCACCAATCTTTTGGAATTTTTCTGCCGGGAGATTTTTAGCTAAATTAAAACTGGCTTGTAATAATTTATTTTCACCCATGGCTAGCAAGAGGGCGCGAGCATTGAGACCGATAGCTTGGCGTGGCTGGATATGCCAGTCAGGCATTTCTATATAGGGTAGTTTATTTTCTTTGGCTATTTTGATGAGTTGACCGCCAGTGGCAATGACCAGGACATTCAATTTATTTTTTAGAGCCAAGTGTAGACCACTGATGACTTCCTCGGTATTGCCAGAATAAGAATTAGCAATAATTAAATAATTTTTTAGTTTACTAGCTGGCCAAGTAGGTAGGCCATAGTCTTGGTGGACATGGATATTCATCTCGGGCTTGATAGCCAGGAGTAGATCAGCGGCTAGATGAGAGCCACCCATACCGAGGACGATGAAGTCTTTGGTTTTTTTTAGTTTATTTTTATTTTCAATTTTTGGTTGATAAGCAAACTGACTAGGAAATTGTTTGATAGCGTCTATCATAAAATTATAAAAGGTTTTTAATAGTAGAAATAATATTTTCTTGGCTTAGACCATATTTTTTATATAGTTCATTTGGTGTGCCAGATTCTCCAAAAGTATCATTGACACCCATTAGCTTCATTGGTACCGGATAGTTTTCAGCTAGCATCTCAGCTACAGCGCTGCCCATACCACCATGTATTTGATGGTCTTCTAGGGTCACTACTTTTTTAGTTTTTCTGACAGAGCTTAAAATTGTTTTTTTATCTAGCGGTTTTATAGTGTGACAATTGATGACTTCGACGCTGATATTTTCAAGCATTAATTTTTTGGCTACCTCGAGAGCTTCATAGACCATGGGACCACAGGCAATCAAAGTGATATCTTGTCCTTTTTTCAAGACATCAGCCTGACCAATTTTGAATGAACTTTTTTCGTTTATAAAAACAGGAGTGTTTTGTCTAGTCAGTCTTAAATATACTGGACCTTGGTGTTCTATAGTAGCTACTAGAGCCTTTTTTGCTTCATTATAGTCAGCTGGAGCAATGACCACTAGATTTGGTAGACAACGAGTGATAGCAATATCTTCTAGGGCTTGATGACTAGCGCCATCTTCACCGGCACCAAGGCCAGTGTGTGAGCCGATGATTTTTACATTGGCCTGGGAGTAGCAGACGCTGACTCGTAGCTGGTCCCAAGAGCGTCCAGGTGAAAATACTGCAAAGCTACTTGCAATGGCCACTTTACCAGAGAGAGCGAGTCCAGCAGCGACACCCATCATGTTTTGTTCAGCCACACCAACTTCTATAAATCTTTCCGGGTATTTTTTAGCAAAATCTAAAACTCTAGTTGATTCAGCGAGATCGGCTGACACTACCACTATATTTTTATTTTTTTTAGCCAAAGACAAAAGAGCTTCTCCAAAACCATCGCGCGTTGATTTTCCGCCCAAGGCGGACCCGCCTTGGGCGGGTAGTTTATTTTTTGACATGTTTATATTACTTGTTTTAATTCACCTAGAGCTTTGGCTGCCTGCTCTTTGTTTGGTGCTTTACCGTGCCAGGTATAATTATTTTCCATAAACGAGACACCTTTGCCTGGTGTAGTATGAGCCAAAATAACCACTGGTGCGGTTTTATGATTTTGAGCTTGGCGGATTGTGGAGATAATTTTGTTATAGTCGTGACCTTTTAGCTCTAGTACTTTCCAGCCAAAGGACTCGTATTTTTTACGCAAAGACAAAAGTGGCATGATATCTGATGTGCGACCATCTATCTGGATGCCGTTGCAGTCAACGATATTTATCAGATTGTTTAGTTTATATTTATTGGCTGTCATCACTGCTTCCCAGGCTTGGCCTTCATTATGCTCAGCATCACTGGTGATGCAAAAAATATGATTTTTATTTTTATCAATTTTTCCAGCCAGTGCCATACCAACAGCTTGGGAAATACCTTGACCCAGTGGGCCACTAGAATTCTCTACTCCTGGTAAAGATAAATTGTGTGGATGACCTTGGAGACGGCTATTTATTTTGCGTAAAGATTTGAGCTCGACTAGTGGAAAATACCCAGCACGAGACAGAGTAGCATAGAGCACTGGGCAGTAGTGACCACAAGATAAAATTAATTTATCACGTAATGGTGATTTTGGTTTGAGAGCCGTGTGATTTAATGTATGAAAATATAAAACTGTAAAAATATCAGTCATACCTAGAGCACCAGCCGGATGTCCTGAGCCAGCTCTCTCTAGCATGCTGATGATATCTTGTCTGATTTGCTTAGCAATTTTTTTTAATTCATCGATTGTATATTTTTGTTTGTTCATAACTGTCGTTATTTTAGCATATTTGAGCTTTAAAATAAATAAAAAAAATACTCACCCAAGATCCCGTAGGATTATGACTTGGGTGAGTGGAAGGCGAGGTGCTCTTGGCACCTAATCACAGAGATGTACCTCTTTGATACTCTGCAGAGAAATATCGGCAGCGCGACGGTTAGGAAGGCAGATGCGGAAACTGCAGTCACTGGGGTTGAAGTACTCAACCCTCGGTTCGTCAATCTGACGGAGTGATCCATTAGCAGGACTCACGATGACCATCAGTTTGATCTGGTCGAAGTTGTGGATCAGATGATCCTTGAGAGCCAGTTGTTCCGGGGTCAAATTTTGTAAGGGCATATTTACCTCCCCACTGAGTTTTGTGGTGAGAAAGAACAGGAGGCTTAATGTTAATAAATTTAGTAGCTTCTTGTCAATTTTTTTAATTAAAAAACCTCACCCCTACTTGGGGTGAGGTTTATAAGATGTTATTTCAACAAACCGTCTAAGATTTTTTTCACTTCAGCAATTGGGTAGGCTCCATTGATAGGAATTTTTTGATCACCGACCAAAATTACACTATATGGGGTACCTTGAGCACCAGCTGCTTGGGCTTGGGTAGAATGATCATTTACTTTAGTAGTGTATTTGCCAGAGTTTAAACATTCGGTAAATTTAGCGCTATTTAGACCCATGCCTTTTACTACATCACCAAGTTCGGCAACCGTTGGTTTTGTGCTCACATAAAGTTTATCCATGAAAGCCCAAACTTTGTCATTGCCACCTTGCTCACCAACACATTCGATAGCTTCAGCCTTTTTTGGTGCTTCTGGGTGTAGTGATGGTAGAGGGAAGTGACGATAGCCCCATTTGACCTTACCATCATAGTCTTTCATGATTTGCTTCATAGTATTATGAAAGTTGGTACAGAAAGGACAGTCAGCATCAGAAAACTCAATAATACTGATCTTAGCCTTATCATTACCAGTGACCCAGTCATCTTTGGTAAGTGGTTTGATTTCTATGTTGGCTGGCTGAGTGCCTGTGTCAGTCACATCATCTTGATTAGCTACTATGTTTTTATTATCGTTGTTATTGCTATTGTTGTTAGCTAATCCTTTGATATCGAATTTGCCAAGTAGCAAAGCAACAAAACCAATAATACAGACAGAAGCAACGCCCACAAATATTCCTAGCTTGAAAGCGGAACTTGGTGGCATGTTGTCAACCATTCCTTTGTTGTTTTCACTCATATTTTTGTTTAGTTAATTATTATTTTTGTAAAAAGTTAGTGAATTATATCAATTTATAAATTTTGTGGCAAGTTTTTTTCTTTACATTTTTTGTGTTGGTAGAAACCCCGCAGGATTGACAAAAAAGCCAATGTATGCTAATATAATCCATCCCTTAATACGGGGTTTTTTAATAGAAAAATATGACTAAAACTTCACCTAAAATCTATAGTTTTTTGAGCCTAGCTAAAAAGGCCTCAAAAAAGCATGCAAAAAGCTTGATTTTGTTAGTTTTTCTTTCAATGTTATTCTTTCCTGAACCCACAAAATCAGAAGAGCCAAGCAAAGAGCCAGTCTTTGGTCCAGTGGTCAAAGAAAAGATTTTTGCTTATCGCGAGGGTTCTGATGAGTCAAAAATTGTGAAAAAAGAACCACGTAAAACTATGGTCATGACCGTCACCGCTTATTCTAGTGAACCTGGTCAGACAGACAGTACTCCGTTTATCACTGCTTTTGGTACTCATGTCCGTGATGGTATCGTAGCCACCAACTGTTTGCCAAAAGGTACGGTAGTTCGTTTTCCTGATGCCTATGGTGATAAAGAGTTTGTGGTGGAGGATCGTATGAATGCCAGATACTATTATCGTATGGATATTTGGATGGCTGACACTGCTGATGCTATCCAGTTTGGTGCCAAGACCTTAAAAGTAGAAATTTTATAAAATTTGAAAGCCCCCAAACATCTTTATTTGGGAGCTTTTATTTTTGACAAAAGCATAAAGTTGTTTTATTATATTGAACTTGCTAAAGAACCTTTCACTCGAACAGTTTTTGGAGGTGGTCATAATGTACGGTGTGATTCGTGGTACCAAACCTCGTCATCTTTTTGATCGGCTATTGTGGCCGACCCTGAAGAGGACTTGGGAAAAGAAGTCTAGAAAGAATTCGCACTGGTGGCACTGGCGCGACTACAAAAAATGCGTCAATGCCGAAAAGACCGTGTACATGCGTCCCGACAAGACAGCGACACACAATGTTTTTCTGGGAGCCAATTTCCAGTGGAAAGAAGTAGTGGTGCTGTCATTGGTGCCGACACAGTCTCATAATGACTATCAAGTGGGTTTTGTTGACGGTAAGACTTGTCAGCTTTGCTCTTTGGTGGTCAATGGTCAGGTGGCCTTGCTACTTGGTCCGCGGGCAGTGCATTTTTTTGCTGTCACCAGGTACGGTGAGCCCCTCGAGCTGCAACAGGTCAAGATGACCAAGAGGCGGCAGCTCAATCCGCACATACCTCTGCTCTAGGCAGAGACTTTGGTCCAACATTTGGGAGCTTCATTTGGCTTCGGCCAGGGGCTCCCAAACCCTTATTTTTAGGCCTCTTTAGGGATTTGACAAGCTTTCGGTTTTAGTATATAATGGCGTCACCGTGAAAAACGGGCAAATTATTAAAAAATAAACTTTTAACTATAATAAATGTTTAGTCAGTCATACAACTTAGAAACGTAAAGGATTTTAAGTACAGTAGAGCTGACTTGAAGTCCGCTAATAGCGGATTTTTTGGACCAAAAATTAGTAGCTAGCAAGTAGTTTTTAAAAGGTAGGCCTCTGAGCGACCGTTTAAAAACTACTTAGTGGCTATTCAAGCCAAAATGTCGTTTGACAATTGAATAGGTAAAATTAGAGAAATGTAAAGAGAAATCAGACGTATTGTAATTATATTAGAAGAATATACAAAAAAAACTGTCAAAAATTTTCAGAATTTTTGGTGGTTGCTACAAAGAGTATATGGTGGATGCCTTGACATCAAAAGACGAAGAAGGACGTAGCAATCTGCGATAAGCTTTGGGGAGGTGATAAGCAACCTTTGATCCAGAGATTTCCGAATGGGAAAACCCTTCCACTGGAAGAGTGGAAACCACTAACTGAATACATAGGTTAGCTGGAGGCAACCCGGAGAATTGAAACATCTTAGTACCCGGAGGAAAAGAAAGAATTAATGTACTAATTAAAATTAGGGGCAAATTTATTTGTCTTTAGTTTTAATTAGTATCTCGATTCCCTGAGTAGTGGCGAGCGAAACGGGAAGAGCCCAAACTTTAAGTAAGATAAATTATTTTGACTTTTAGCCGCAAGGTTAAAAGAAGAGATAATGCAATGGCCGTAAGCCTAACGCTGCTTAGAGTGTTA
>CAYVXP010000029.1:0-393 GCA_964455165.1 uncultured Gammaproteobacteria bacterium | reverse complement strand
TCTACTTTGAGTTCTGGCCGCAAGGCTAGGGCAAGAGGTAATGAAATGACCGTGAGTCTAATGCTTATTTAGGGTGTTATAAGAGGTTATCGTTTTGGAACTTACGGATCCAGAGTGTGAATTAGTAGTTGTTTAGCAGAGCGGTATGGAAAGGCCGACCAGAGAAGGTGAAAGTCCTGTACGCGAAAAACAACCACAGCACTAGATAATTTTCTTGAGTACTACGAGGCCGGAGAAACCTTGTAGGAAGTTAGCGTCACTATGCGCTAAGGCTAAATACTTTTGGTGATCGATAGTGAACAAGTACCGTGAGGGAAAGGTGAAAAGCACCCCGAGAGGGGGATGAAATAGTTTCTGAAACCATATACTTACAAGGAGTCGAAGGCCTATGAC
>CAYVXP010000028.1:1288-8832 GCA_964455165.1 uncultured Gammaproteobacteria bacterium | reverse complement strand
GTTTGGCTTGGAGAGCGGTTTGGATCTGGTTTTCGTCCAGCTTGTCCTGGTGGTACCTGTATCATTCCCACTGTAGCCACTGGCACTTCATGTGATTGGAATAGCCAGTGTGTTGGTAGCGGACAACCATCGACGGTCAGTCTATGTTTACCGTCTGATTATGGTATAACTACCAAAGTAAATAATAGTTTATGGCGTTGCACAGATGTTGCTCCTAGTGGAGATACTTGGAAATCAACTGGTTTTATCGAAAATTCTACTTGGAGAAGTCCAGAGTCCGCACCAACTGGTTCTTCTGTTACGAATTGGTGGGGTGCTAATCAGGTTTATAATTGGAAGCATATGGTGCCTGGTGCTGAGCCAATTTGGCTTGGCGGTATAGGTTCAGTGGCCGCACCAAGAACTATTTATTGTCGTTATGTTATTAGAGGCTATGATTCATCGCTACCCACACCAGATCTTGAAAAGCCTAGTAATCCCGCTAATTTAAGTGCTTCAGCTGCTGGTAATCAAATATCTTTGACTTGGTCAGCCTCTACTGACAACGTAACAGTTACTGGTTATAATATTTTTAGATCTATAACCAATGGTAGTGGCTATACCAAAATAGGGACTTCTAATACTACTTCTTATGTCGACTCTGGTTTACAAAATAGGATATATTATTATGTAGTCCAAGCTTATGATGCTACTGGCAATGTATCAGGTAATTCTAACCAAGCATCAGCTACAGTAGACACCTCAGCACCTACTACGCCAACTGGTCTTACAGCTACAGTGGCAGGAACACAGGTTTCTTTAAGTTGGTCAGCTTCTACTGACAATATAGCAGTCACTGGTTATAATATTTTTAGATCTACTGTCAATGGTGGTCCTTATGCTCTAGTCACAACTTCCATTCCTACTTCTTATGTTGAGACTTTATCGTTGGGTACCTATTATTATATAGTCCAAGCTTATGATGCGTCTGGTAATACATCTGGAAATTCTTCTCAGGTAGTAGCGATCATGGACATACAAGCACCTAGCGTGCCTCAAAATATTCAAGCCTCCCCAGCTAATAATAGAGTTAATTTATCTTGGGTAGCCTCTACCGACCCAGAGGGTAGTGTGGTCACTTATATTATAGAAAGAGCATCGACAATAAGTGGTCCTTTTGTTGTTGTGGCTACTGTCGGCACAGTTTCATATCCGGATACCGGGCTCAGCAATGGCACTCAGTATTTTTATCAAATAAAAGCTAGAGATACTAGCAATAATCAATCAGCTTATTCTACTCCTGTTGTCTCAGCTACCCCTGATAATAATACAGTAGCACCAAATGCGCCGACACTCTTATCGATTATTGCTAATTCTGCTCTCAAGACCATGAGTTTAAGTTGGGCCGCACCTTTATCTGGCCCACTAGTTGTTTCTTATATTATTGAGAGATCTCTGACCTCAGCCTTTGATAATTTTGTGACTGTCGGTACTTCTGTTGGTACTTCGATTGTCGATAATTTTTCTGATTTGTTACCAGGTGTTCCACAGATAGCGACCAATTATTGGTATAGAGTTAGAGCTGTAGGTACACTTGGTTTGCAATCTTTGCCTCTAGTAGGTTCTATGCTTTTTCCTGATAATATCGCACCTACTCCCGCACCTAGTGCTTTGACTGCTAGATTTATGGGTACAAGTGTTGCCCTAACTTGGACAGGTTCCAGTGATAATGTTGGGGTTACAAATTATGTAATTCAACGTTCTACTGCAGTCGCTGGTCCTTTTAATACAACAGTTATTGGTGCAACTACTTCATATAGTGATAGTAGTTTTGCTGCTAATACTACTTACTATTATCAGGTGGCCGCTAGAGATGCCACGGGCAATACTTCAACTTATTCAGCTCAAGTGGCTGTATTGACTAGAGACACAGAAGCACCTACTCCAGCACCTATTTTGACTGGTACGGATACAGATCCGATTATTACTTTGAGCTGGACAGGGACAATCACTGACAATGTTGCTGTGACAAATTATATAGTGCAGCGCTCCAATTTGGCCGCAGGACCTTTTAATGATGTAGTCGGAGCTACTCCAGTTGCTAGTCCATGGCAGGACACTACTGCTACTGCTGGTAGTACTTACTATTATAGAGTTGCTGCCCAAGATGCAGCTGGCAATAGATCGGTTTATTCAAATATTGACGCAGCTACTGCTTTTGATGGTCCAGGTCAACCAACAATTTCTAATATTAATGTTGGAATATTTGCAGTTTCATTTGTTATTAATTCTACAGGTGGTGTGAATCCACGGACTTTTACAATTGAGCGTGCTCCTATTTCTGCTCCTAGTAATTTTACGGTATTAGGTAGCATAGCCGCCCTAACCGTTGGCGCTACACCATATACAGATTCTACAGTCTTAGGTAGTACTACTTATTATTATAGAGTAAAATGTACAGATGCTAATGGCACAATTTCGGCATATTCTGATACAGCAACAGCTAATACTCTCGATTCTACACCGCCTGTGTGTCCTGGTCCTTTTACGGCTGCATCAAGCGCGGGTAGCATTACCTTGAGCTGGCCGGCTTGCACTGACAATATTGCCATGAAAGGATATGTGATTGAGAGAAGTATCAATGGTGCCGCGTATATTAGGTTACCCAATACTTCATCGCCTATAACTACCACCGACACCACTTATGTTGACTCGACAGTAGGTGGTATTACGGGGACTCCTTCTATTTCATATCGCTTCAGGCCAGTAGATACCTCTGATAATACAACGGGCTGGACTACTAGACCCACCTATGTCTGTAATGTGGCATACTGTGATCAATATGATGCCGATCCTATAACCAATTGCATGAATTCATGTACCGCTGTAGGTCACTGTTGTCAGCCTTGTTATAGTATGACTAGTACGTATCTCGGGTGCCAAGTAATAGATCCGGCCCGCACATCATGTCAAACCGTGACCTTGTCTAGCGGTACTTGTCGTTAAATAATTTATTTAATTAATTTTTATTTAATAAATAATCAATATTATGTTTGATGATTTAAAACAACAAAACAATCAGACAGGCGCAGTGCCTCAGAGTCAAAATATGCCTCCACAGGCACCTACACCTATGAATTCTAATCAGCCAATGGTTGATATGTTTGATACTGTGGATCCAGTACCACAGAATAATCAAATTAGACCAAGCGCTGTACAGTCAGGCAAGATTAAGCCGGTGTCCAACACTTCTTATACACCAGGACAGCAAGCAGCTCCACTTGATCCGATGATGTTCAGTGAAACATCAGGTAACAAGCTTAATAAAATTATTATTATTTTAGTAGTAGTTTTGTTAGTATTAGCACTTGGTGCGGGTGCTTATTATTTGATAGCAGTCAAAGGTAAAATCAAGGCACCAGCTAATAATGACCAGAATACCAATACTAATGTAATAGCCACCTCAACCAATGAAAATATTGAAGAAACTGATACCACTGATTCTGATTCTGATGGTTTGACTGATGATGAAGAGAGCCAAAGCAATACCAATCCTTTGATAGCTGATACCGATGGTGATAGTTTGGGTGATAGGGAAGAGGTCAAAACTTATAAAACTGATCCTTTGACTATGGATACCGACACCGACGGTCTCAATGATGGTGATGAAATAAATATTTGGAATAGCAATCCATTGTCTGTTGATACTGATGGTGATACCTATCCTGATGGCACCGAAGTAAAAAATGGCTATAGTCCGATTGGACCAGGTAAATTGGCTAGCAGCACACCAGTGGTAGTAGCTCCTACTCCTGACAATGTTGAATTTTCAGCTGCCTTGACCTGGGGTATGCAATTTATTACGCCAATCAGTGATTGTTATAAGGTGTCCAACACTGCTGCACTTACTAGTTATTTAGCAGGAGCAGATATTTGTAATCCAAAAATTAATAAAACTTGGCCAAGTGCACCGACTGCCTATCCAAAAGTTTGTGTTTTGGACAAAGTGATCCAAGACAATACTTGGGCCATTGGTATACAATCAAATAACCCTGATACTTTAAAAAGTATTATTTGTAATCAAGCTGGTTGTCAGGGAGCTTCAGGCGTAGATTATCCAGGTGGCAAAGTTTGCCCATAAAAAATAAATTATGGCAGAAGATATAAAAAAAACAGAGGAGACTAAATCTCCGGAAAATTTTTTAGTCAACGAAGCAGAGGTGCATGTCATGCCCAAAAAATTCGTTATCAAAAATCCCAAGAAAAAAGATAGCGGAGCCAAGGGCATCGTAGTTTTTTTTATTATTTTTTTCGTCATTTTATTAGCAGGTTTAGGAACTGGCTATTATTTTATCCAAACTAAGAATAAACCAAAGACTGAAAAAACTAACACTAATCAAAATACCACTCCACCTAGCACAGAAAATACTAATACTAGTACCAGTACCAATGTCAATATAAATACCAATACTACGAGTACCAATGAAGTCACTAATGAAAATACTACCTCTACCACTACTAATACAAATACCGCCACTAGTACCAATACTAATACTAATATTCCAATAATTACTGTCGATACAGATCAAGATAGCTTGACCGATCTGGAAGAGCAGACCTATCAGACCGACGCCAAAAATGTCGACTCTGACAAAGATGGTTATAAAGACGGTGATGAAGTCAAAAATTTGTATAATCCTTTGGCTAGTATCCAAAAGCTGATTGATTCTGGTTTAGTTATTCGTTATAACAATGACTTGTTTCGCTACGAAATATTTTCTCCCAAAGCTTGGCTAGTCAAAGCTATAGATGATTCTAGGCAAAAAATTGAATTGATCCCAGATAACTCTACTGCCGAGCTAGTGCGTATCGAGGTGCAGCCTAATACTACCAAGAAAAGTTTGACTGATTGGCAAAAGTCTATATATGGCTCTGAGTTGATGGAAAATTTTAAATTGGGTAATAAATCAGCTTTACGCTCTAGTGACAAAAAGAAAGTTTTGGTAGTCACCGACGATTATGCTTATACTATCACTTATGAAGTTAGTGGTGGTGGTGCCAATTTTGAAACTACCTTTGCCATGATGTTGGCTAGTTTTGCCTTTATTAATCCTGCTCCATAAGATGAATAACATAATCAGTATCAACAAGCGAGGCTACAGAGCGGATTTTTCTTGGCTAGATGCTTTGGCTTTGGTAGTTAGTAAAAAGTTTAAGATAAAAAAAGAAATTTCTATTGCTATCCTAAGTCCCGTAGAAATAAAAAAATTAAATAAAATTTATCGTCAAAAAAATAAAGTAACTGATGTTTTGTCTTTTAACCTCGATGATGATAAAATATTGGGCGAGATAGTGATTTGTTTGGAGCAAGCCAAAAAACAAGCAATAGAAAAAAAAGTCAGCCTACAGTCAGAATTAAGATTATTGGTCGTGCATGGCATTTTGCATTTATTGGGCTATGATCACGAAAGAAGTTTGACTGAGGCAGAGCGTCAAGAAAAAGAAGAACAAGTATTATTAAATAAATTTTAGTATGGCAGCTTGGTGGAAAAGTTTTAAACATGCTTGGCACGGATTAAAAATAGTTTTTCAAAGTGAGCACAATTTTCGTCTGCATATTTTAGCAGCTTTTTTAGTTTTACTTTTAGCTTATTGGAGAGGTTTGAGTCAGAGTCTGTGGATAGCTTTACTGCTTATCATTGCTTTGATTTTGGCTTTGGAGATTTTTAATTCCGCCATCGAAAGGCTCGTGGATATGTTGGCTCCAAAAACACACGGATATACTAAGGAAATCAAAGATTTATTAGCTGGCATGGTTTTATTGGTTGCTTTTTTTGCCATCGCCATTGGTTTGATAATTTTTATTTAAAAATATTTGGCAAAATGTCAGATTTTAGTTATAATTAACTATTATTAAGGCAAGTTTTTTAGCCCCGTTTGTCTAAATGTCTAAAAACAGAGAAATCATTACTGGACTCGATATCGGCACCCAATCCATCAGGATAGTCATGGGTCAGCGTTTGGGTGAAAACCGATTGAAAATAATTGGAGTAGCTGAAACTCCGTCTTTAGGTATTAGTCGCGGATCAATCAACTCTATAGAGGATACCGTCTCTTCTATTGCTGAGGCTATGGAGAAGTGTGAGAGGATGACAGGTTTGAGGATTGATAAGATTGTAGTCGGTATTTCTGGTACACACATCAAGACTACTAATAGTCGTGGTGTAGTAGCAGTCGCCAAAGCTAGTCAGCAGGTAGAAGATTCTGATATTGCTCGGGCAGTCGAGGTGGCTGAGAGCACTACTATCATGCCAAATTATGAGATTTTGCATGTTTTGCCTATTGCCTACAATTTGGACGATCAAAAAAATATTCGTGAGCCTCAAGGTATGACTGGTGTACGTCTAGAGGTTGAGACTCAGGTAGTCATGGCTTTGTCTTCTCAGGTCAAAAATTTGACCAAATGTATTTATCGCACTGGAGTAGATATTGAATTTATTGTTTTTTCTATTTTAGCTACTGCTGAAGCTGTCTTGACCAAAAAGCAAAAAGAACTAGGAGTTGCTGTGGTTAACATAGGTTCTGCTACTACTTCTTTAGCTGTTTTTGAAGATGGTAATATTTTGCATACCGCTGTCTTACCAGTTGGCGCAGGACATATTACTAATGATCTGGCTATTGGCCTCAAGACCTCAGTCATGGTGGCTGAAGCGGTTAAACTAGACCATGCTCAAGCTCTTGCTGAGGGTATATCAAAGCGTGACGAAGTAGATTTACATAAATATTCTGAAGAAGAAAAGAAAGGCAGTTTTGTTTATAAGAAAGATATTGCTGATATTGCCGAAGCACGTATGTCGGAGATTTTTGAAATGGTCAATTTGGAATTGAAAAAAATTGACCGAGCTGGTAAGCTACCAGCTGGGATAGTTTTGACTGGTGGTGGCTCCAAATTACCACTGATTACTGACTTGGCTAAACAAGTCTTTGAGTTGCCAGTTTTTCATGGTTTGCCAGTCAACCAAGATTTTCCTATCGATAAATTAAACGATCCAGAGTATACTACAGCCTTGGGTTTAGTCATTTGGGCTGACCGCAATATTGAAGGCGCTTATGCTATGCCAGGTTCGGATATTTTTAAAAAAGTTGGGTCAAAAGTTAAAACAGTTTTTAAATCAATTTGGCCTTCCTAATCAGTTAAAACAATGATACCAAAGAAATATATTAAAGAAGTTTTACCTCCAGTAGAGACATTTGCCAATATCAAAGTGGTTGGTGTTGGTGGTTCTGGCAATTCGGCTGTCAATCGCATGGTAGCGGCTCGTATTCGTGGTGTAGAGTTTATCGCTGTCAACACTGATGCTCAGGCCTTGCATAGCTCAGTAGCTAGTCACAAAGTACATATTGGTCGCAATACTACTCGTGGTTTGGGTGCTGGTATGGATCCAGATTTGGGTCTCAAGAGTGCCGAAGAAAATGAACAAGAGATTTTATCCAAGCTATCTGGCGCTGATATGGTTTTTATCACTTGTGGTTTAGGTGGTGGTACTGGTACTGGTGCTGCTCCA
>CAYVXP010000028.1:0-1278 GCA_964455165.1 uncultured Gammaproteobacteria bacterium | reverse complement strand
TTGCTGATATTGCTAGAGAGCTAGGCGCTCTGACTGTGGCGGTAGTGACCAAGCCTTTTACTTTTGAAGGTGTACAGCGTCGTGATATTGCTGAGCGTGGTCTCGAACGTTTGATGGACAAAGTAGATACTATCATCACTATACCAAATGACAGATTATTACAGATTATTGATCGCAAGACTTCGTTGCTAGATGCCTTTGCCATTGTTGATGAAGTATTGAAGCAGGGTGTCCAAGGTATTTCTGAAGTTATCACTGTACCCGGTTTAGTCAACGTCGACTTTGCTGATGTCAAAGCTATCATGAAGCAAGCTGGTTCAGCCTTGATGGGTATTGGTCGTGCTAGTGGTGAGGATAGAGCCAAGGAGGCAGCTAAAGCGGCTATTGATAGTCCTTTGCTTGAGCTATCTATCAATGGTGCTACTGGTGTTTTGTTTACTATTTCTGGTAATACTGATTTGACTATGTATGAAGTCAGCGAAGCAGCCGAAGTAATCACCGCTCATTGCGATCCAGAGGCTAAAATAATTTTTGGCGCCGTCATTGATGAATCACTTGGTGCGGATGTCAAAGTCACGGTGATCGCTACTGGTTTTAAGAAAAATTCTGAAACTAAAGTAGAGTCTTCTAATAACAGGCCAGCCACTGTCTATGCCGATGCTTTTACCAAGACAGTTGAAGATCGTCAAGTAAAAAGAGCCTTTGAAAAGAAACCAGAGCGCGAAGAAGAAGATTTGGATTTAGCTCCCAAAAGCAAAGAAGAGGAAGAGCTAGATATTCCAGCTTTTTTACGAAAAAAACTTAGAGATCGCTAAACTTATAATAGGATGAATTGCCCTATTTGTAATAAAAAAGATACAAAAGTAATTGACTCTCGCTTGATTGGCGAGGGTTTTAGCATTAGGCGTCGCCGGATGTGTGAAAAGTGCTCTTACCGCTTTTCTACTATTGAGGAAATAGAAATATTGGATTTGGTAGTGATCAAGCGCGATGGACATCGTGAAAATTATAGTCGTGACAAGATGATTCGTGGTTTACGCACATCTTTAGAAAAAAGGCCATATCTAGAGGATGAATTTCAGAAGCTAGTCCGTGATATTGAGCGTGATATTCAGAAAAGGAGTCAAAGTGAAATAACTTCCAAAGATATTGGCGAGATAGTGATGAAAAAAATCAAAGGTTTTGATCAGGTGGCCTATATCCGCTATGCTTCAGTGTATCGAAGTTTCAAAGATGTAAAAACTTTTCAAGCAGAATTGAATAGATTATTGAAACAAA
>CAYVXP010000027.1:0-8931 GCA_964455165.1 uncultured Gammaproteobacteria bacterium | reverse complement strand
AATCGCTCCTTTTTTTAGCTATGTGCAAATTGATATCATGGATGGCTCTTTTGTCAAAGATAAAAATAATATCAAGCCTAGTGATATCAAAAATATCACTGCTCAACACGATCTAGAAATACATCTGATGGTCAGTGATATACCAAAATATATCACTCTCTGGGAAGAGCTAGATAATGTCAAAAAAATAATCTGGCACTACGAAGCAGTCCGTGATACCGAGGCTATCCTCTGTCTCCATAAATACCTAAAAAAACAAAAAATAAAAACCGGCCTTTGTCTCAACCCAGAAACTCACCTCAGTCAAATCAATAAAGTGGCCAAATACTTTGACACTATACAAATCATGGGTGTAAACCCAGGAGCTCAGGGCCGAGCCTTTCACTCCAGTAGTATAACTAAAATAAAAACTCTCAAGAAAAAATATCCCAAACAAAAAATCGCCATCGATGGCGGAGTGGATGTCAAAAATTTTATGGCTTTGAAAAAAGCTGGCGCTGACATAGTCATCCTTGGTCACTATCTCCAAAAAGCCAAAGATATAAAACAAGCTATTAAGGATCTAAAATAAAAACCGCCCTGAGCTACGTCGAAGGGCGGTTTTCTTTATCATTATTTTCTACTATCATCGGTGGCTGTTCCACTGCTGGCTGTACTGCTGTGTCTGGCAAATTTAATTTAATTTCTTTAGTAGTATTTATGGTCACTGGACTTGGAGTAACTGGTATATCCTGAGCTTGTAAGACTAAGTTGTCTGGCCTACTGCGCCTACGCTTGATAATCAATAAAACCACGCCCACTAAGACTAGTAGTAAAAATACCCCACCAATAATGTAGTAAACATTTTGATTACTAGTAGTGCTTTTTTCACTGATGACACTCACTTGTTGGCCAACTCCTACTGGAGCCAAATCATTTTTTATATTTGCTACCAAAAAAGTCAAAGGTTCTGAACGAGCTAAAAGCTTGCCATCTTTATCGTTACTAGTGACATACACTTGATGTAAACCCTCAACTAGCTGACCAGTAATTGTGTATGACCAATTGCCACTGTCGTCTGTTTTGCTTGTAGCTAAAAGTGGTATGGCACTATAGACAAATATATTTACCCAAGTGTTTGCCAAAGCTTTCCCGCTTATTTTCATTGCACCACTAACTGTATTAGTTTCTTTTACTTGCCAATTATTATCTACTGGCAACACACTTGTTCTTGGCTCTTCGATTTGTTGCTTACTAAATAATAATTTATCAATGATTATTCTTTCAAAAATAAGTTTACCTTCACCTAGTGGATTATAATTATTTGACACCTCCTCGCCATCACTATGACCATCGTTGTCACTATCAACATTGTCTGGATTAGTGCCATAATATTCTTCTAAATCATCTGGCAACATATCCCCGTCACTATCTTTCATAATAGCTACTGGTGAGGCTAAAAATAAGTCCCCTCCACCATCTAAGAGATTGTTATTTTTTATTTTTAAAATATCAATTTTTTCATCGCTGAGCATCAAAGACAAGCTACTGCTAGCCAATTGTGCTTCTTGTAATTTTTTATTCAAAATATTGACAGTGAGACCATTAGTATCGAGACCATTGATCACTGCTAAATACTTATTTTTTTCTTCTGCTAAATAGGCTAGACGAGCAATATACTTTCCACTAATAACTTG
Organism: uncultured Gammaproteobacteria bacterium; assembly: GCA_964455165.1. Taxonomy (GTDB): domain Bacteria; phylum Patescibacteriota; class Patescibacteriia; order UBA1558; family GWA2-36-10; genus CALMZN01. The sequence goes on along the minus strand of CAYVXP010000027.1, from coordinate 7,255 downwards.
GGCGCAAGTGCTCGTAGGAGTGATGTTGCACTGTAATTCTACTTTATATTTTTGATATAAATAATCGAGACATTTTGTGGCTTCGGTGATTTTATTATCCATACAAACATTGCCTTGATTTTCAAAAATATATTTTTCACAAGCATCACCATTGAAAATATTTTTTTCAATACATATACCTGGCAAAGAACTACTGAGTTCTGCTTGGTATCTTTGGCATAAGATTGGATCAGTAATACCAGAGCGCTGACAATCTATACTACTCTCTGCATCTGGAGCTAAATTATTTATACCAGAAACAGTACTGGTTGTAGTAGTAGCACTAGATTCTGGCAATCCACCCTCTGCTGCTGTGGAAGTAGCCTGATTGTCGTTCTTAATATTATATATAGTAACTAATTGTTTGACGCTACCAACTTTTTGTTGATCAATTTTTGACTCCACATAAACCGAGTAATTACCATTTGGCAAGACTGCTGTGTCAAAAATTGCTAAAAAACTAACACTTGATGAGCTGGCAGAAGAATCCCTTAAACCCTTGACGCGTAGAGCCTCAACGTGATTTATATTATCTTCAATGACAAAATCAAGATTATCAATGCTTAAATTAACATTTGCTCTCAAACCAATCTGACCTTGTACATTACTTTGTAAATTGACCAAGCTCATGACCAAATCTTCAGGTTTTATCTTGGTTGGTATGTTCAAATTATAATCAAACTCTCTAACTAAAATATTTTTACCAGGCACGGGAACGGAAATTAACAGTTTATATGAACCATTAATAACCGAATCATCAAGCTCGATATTTTTTCCCCACAAAATACCATCAGTTTTAAAGATGGGTAATGCCCCTGTACTAATAGCAGCATTATCAGTATTTATAAATTCTATGGTCGCGCTGTCTGCTAAAAAATTTGTTACAAATTCAACATAAAAATTTCTCTCTGTTATAAATCTATTTGCTTCAAGAAAATGCAACTCCAAATCTTCGGTACTAGTAGCTGTGCTGGTAGTCAAATTATTATTTGTAGTGGTGGGTGTGTGATCCTGAGTATTATCAAGCAATAAAGCATTATCTAAAACTGAGTTGCCTTCTGTACCAAAAACATTACTGACAGCATCAACAATCTCACTAGGAGCCTTGTTCAATGCTAATTTATCATACTCTTCTATAGAAATTACTTTCACCCATATTGGAGCGGATTCTTGCTCATCGACAATACGACCACTATCATCAATAATTGTAGCTCTAGAACTGATATTATATACACCAACTGGCCAATCAGCCGTATTCCAAGCAGCCAAGCTAGTATAATTATTATCGTCACCTTTTTGAGCTTCAAAATTAACAACAAAATTGTTGTTTGGATCAGATAAAACAAAATTTACTATCCCTACTTTTTTATTTTTTGTATCAAGGCTAGCCCGTAAATCAACACTCTGTCCAGAGACAATAGTTTGACCATTTGTCGGACTAATCCAACTAGATTTTAATTCGTAATTTTTGAAAGGCACTGCCTGAGAAACAACAAAAACCAAGCTTTGAGCTAAGAGCACAAAGGCTAGGAAAAAAAATAAAAGATGATGATGAAGTTTCTGCCAAAACATAGTTTATATTCGGACTTATTATAACATAATACACCCAATAAAATCAAAAACCGCCCCGAGCATAGCCGAGTAGCGGTTTTTAAAATTTATATCTTACTTGCAAGGACAAACCGGAAAGCCAAGTGATGCCTGCGCGCAATCAATGATGCCAGTCTGATAACCGCACGAATTATCATCAAGCCAAAAGGGTGGCTCACCAGCTGGCATGGCACCACAGTCTGTACTACAATCATAAGTTATGTTAGCTAGATCGCTCAACATACACGATGTATCTGGTCCATAGCTGACACCACTGATACATACTTTACTATTATTTGCGCATACTGTATTACAATCACCTGTCTCCTCTTGGCTATACCAACAAGCTCCCCCGGCATACATATCACAAGTGGAGCGTAGCTGTGGCCTATCATAGGCATAGCCAAAGGTATGATCGCAGGCTCCAATAATTATATTATTGTTAACATCCTTGGCTATATAATACCCCGTATCACTGTCGCTAGACTTGTCTGGATCAATTGGTAAATTGGTAATGTTCTTGGTAAAAAAATCTGCGTCATCAATTTTTAAACAATATTCTGTACTAGCATCACAAACTAACTGTACTCCAGTTTGGTTATTACAAATAACTTTTTTTTCAGTAGTCACTGCTCCCAGTATTGGTAAGGCCCCATTGTGACTAATAGCATAATCAGAAAAAGCCGCACTCAAGGTCATGACATCATCCTGTCTTCTAGCCTGCTTAGCATCACCAATCCTCTCGACTGGATCTATCCAGATCACCACGGCTGCTCCCAAGACTAAAATAACTGTCACTATAATAACTAGCTCTAGCATAGTAAAGCCTGGCCAGTTATATTTTTTTTTATTATTTGAATTCATATAATAATTTGGAAATGTCACGGACCTTCATTGGTCTCTTGACCAAAGCCATGCCTTGTAGTTGTGGTAAGCTAGCTACATACTCTGGCTTATTCACTTGATAAAAAATGCCATAAGGAATTTTTTCACCCCAAACCATAGCTTCACTCAAGGCTTGTTGAAAATTTATTTTACTATAATCTTTTTTTTCATCTAGATTGTACAGACGATCAAAAAACCACTTAAAAGTATTTTCTTTATTAAAAGTAACGCAAGGTTGGAAAACATCTACCAAGGCAAAGCCTGGATGCTGAATAGCTGCTTTGAAAGTATTTTTTAAATGAGTCGCATTACCAGAAAATCCACGTGCTACAAAACTAATGCCCTGAACCAAAGATAAGGCAATAGGATTCACAGCATTGTCTAGGGTGCCCTGCGGTGTAGTCTTGGTCTTGAAGCCTCGATCAGAAGTAGGGGCTGTCTGACCAGTGGTCAGACCATAAACTTTGTTGTCATGCACCACATAAGTCACGTTGACATTGCCTCTAACCGCGTGTAAAAAATGTCCCAAACCTTCACCGTAGCCATCGCCATCACCACCCATCACAATGACCGTCAAATCCTTGTTGGCCAGCTTTGCTCCAATAGCTGTCGGTACTGCTCGACCGTGTAGCGAATGCCAAGCATAAGTTTTGATAAAATTAGTATCATTGCCAGAGCAACCAACACCATAAACTACCAGCACCTTGTGTGGATCAAGGTTCAGCTCGGCCAAGGCCTGACGCATAGCAATCCAGATAGCAAAATTACCACAGCCTGGGCACCAAGATGGTTTTTGTTTGGTTAAAAAATCTTTGTCCGTCAACATATTATAATTTATTTAAAGCTTGAATTAACTCTTCCCTAAAAAATGGACGGCCATCATATTTCAATAATTTATTTTTAATGACAACTCCCGTTTCTTGAGTAATGATTTGACCAAGTTGACCAGTGCTATTATTTTCAATCAATAAAACTTGTTTTGATTTTTTTAAAATTGATTCCACAAAATCTTTGGCTAGTGGCCAAATATATTGTAGCTGTACAATTTTTATATTAGCCTGTTGCTTCGTAGACAAAGATCGATAAGCATCGAGCACTGGACCCTTGGTCGAGCCCCAAATCAAAACTGTCTTGTTAGCTTTAGGGTTGCCATGGATGATTGGCTTGGACATCACTTTAGCAAAAGTATTTAATTTTTGAGCACGCTTATCATTTTGCTCTATGCGATTCTTTGAGCTCTCCGCTGTATAGCCATAGGCATCATGCTCATCACTATTGGCGATAAACAAGGCATTTTTCATACCTGGTAAACTACGATTAGAAATACCGTCAGCACTGAGTTTGTAGCGCTCAAATTTACTCAATTTATTTACTTGCTCTTGAGTTAATAATTTTCCTCTTTTTATTTTCAAAGATTTAGTACTGAACTCCGGCACAGTACTGCTACCCTCAGATATAAATTTGTCTAGCAATACGATCACCGGTAGCTGATATATCTCCGCTAGATTCATAGCCTCAGCACCGATCTGAAAAGCTTCCAATGTATCACCTGGTGCTATGATGATGCGTGGAAAATCTCCCTGAGCTGCATGCATCATAAACTGCAAATCACCCTGCTCTGTCCAAGTAGGCAAACCAGTAGCTGGACCAGGCCTCTGGCAATCCACTATCACTATAGGCGTCTCGGTAATACCAGCCAAACCCAAGGCCTCCGTCATCAAGGCAAATCCACCACCAGAGGTGGCTGTCATAGCCCGAGCACCGACATGAGCAGCACCCAAAACCATGTTGATCACCGATATTTCATCTTCTGCATGCTTGACTACAATACCAGTCTTTTCGGCTACACCAGCTAGATACTGCAAAATAGTCGAAGATGGTGTCATGGGATAGCCAGCATAAAAATTCAAACCATTGGCCAAGGCTCCGAGAGCCAAAGCCTCGTTGGAAGCAATTAAAATATTATTATTCTTTTTGACTAGCGGTAGCTGGCACATAAAATCTTCGTGAAAAATTTTCTTGGCTTCTTTGTAGCCGTCGGCCAGTGCTTGTAAATTATTTTTTACTACTTGTTCGCCCTTGCCTTTGAAGGTTTCTTTGATCACTTGATCGGCGATATTTCTAGGCTGACTCAACACTGCCAAGGTAGCACCTAGGGCTACAACATTGCGCATCACTTCTCCACCAGCTTGCTTGGCAAGCTCCGTCAAAGAAATAGGTAAAAAAATAACTCCTTCTTGGGCACGAATATTAGTTATTTTATCCTGATCATAAATCACTATGGAGCCAGCCACTAGCTCATCACGATGTAGGTCGATACTTTCTTTATTGAGTGCTACTAAAATATCGACTGACCTAGTGACGCTATTGACCTCAAGTACATCGATCATCACCTGGTAGGTATTGTGACCACCACGAATCAAGGAAGGATACTCGGTATAGTCAAATGTTTCATAGCCAGTCTTCATAAAAATCTTGGCCAGCATCATACCAGCTGACTTGATACCAAAGCCAGCTTCACCGCCTATTTTCCAACTGAGATTTTGTCTTTTTTGCATATATAAAAATATATTTAATAATCATATTATATCAGAAATCAAAATTATTATCTATAAAATACCAGCCAACTAAAAAAACAACTCTCACAGAGGTGAAAGTTGCTTTTTTAAAAAAATTGTTATGTTTGGTAGGCCTCTGAGCTTTATTTCATTTTTGTTTTTATTTACCCTGTTAAATAATTTTTAAGTTTTACTTAAAAATTAAATTTAATTACAGGTGGCTAATAAATTTTAATATGTTTAAAATATTCACTCTACATTAACTAAATCTAGCTAATTAAATTTATTTAACAGGGTGAATAATTAATATTAACAATAAAGAGCGAAATTAGCCCAACTAAAGAGCAATAAAATATATAAATATAGGGGCTGCATATTTTTGTTTTTATTTTAATAATTTAAAATAATAATTTATTTTATTATCATGTCATCCAAGTGGTCAATAAAACAAAGTAACTAAGCGTAGTCAGCGTAAAGACTGACCAGTGCTCATGGCTTTGCGCTTCTGGGTGACCATGATCAATATACATCTTCCATGACTCCATCTCCCATTTTTGTTTTTGTTTTTCCATGTTTTTGTTTTTAATGATTAATTATATATTAAACCTTTTGACTAACCATATAGATAAGAGTAGCGCTACCGACGGCGCACAAAATGACAATCGCCCAGTAATCGCTAGCCCTTAGCTTAGCGTCTCCGGGTCTTACTATTAGACGAAATGACTTCACCTGGCTACTCATAAATTGAAAAATTATTTAATAAAAAATGGCCCGCGCCCATTGGATAGGGCGGAAGCCAAATAAACCTTACATATATAATATTAGCACAAAAAAACGCTTTTGTCAACCATTGGTGGCTTTTTTTATAATTTATGCTAAGATATAAAGTACCTTAATAATATATAAACACCTTACATATGCGCATAGAAATAGATCGTGAAGCTTGTATCAGTGTGGCCTCTTGTGTGGCTGTAGCACCAAATACTTTTGAGTTGGATGATCAGGGTATTGCCATCATCAAAAACCCCAAAGGTGAAGATGAAAAAATTATTTTGCAGGCTGCCCAGAGTTGCCCAGTCAATGCCATCATTCTTTTTGATGACGCTGGCAATCAGATTCACCCACCTAAAAAATAATCTTACTCCAAAATTTTGAAAGTATTGGTGCTTGTTTATACTGGCACCTCCTTTTAGCATAAAAAAACCTTATGAAAAAACATATATATCTAGACCACGCGGCCACTACTCCGACCGACCCTAGAGTAGTGAAGGCCATGGAACCATATTGGACCAAAAACTTTGGCAATCCTTCTAGTCTCTATTATATAGGTCAGCAAGCCAAGCAAATTTTAGATAACTCTAGAATAGCAGTGGCTAAAGTATTTCACTCCCAGCCAGAAGAAATCATCTTCACTGGTGGTGGCACCGAAAGTATCAATCTAGCCATCAAGGGTGTAGTACTAGCTAGTCGACTGATGCCAGCTCATGTCATCACTAGTAATTTTGAGCACCACGCTGTACTCAATGCCGTCCAAGCTTTGAAAAACCAAGGTCACGAAGTATCACTCATACCAGTTGACGCTGACGGTTTCGTCATACAGGATAAGCTATGGTCAGCTATACAGGACAACACTGTCTTGATCAGTATCATGATGGCCAACAATGAAGTCGGCACTATAGAGCCCATCCAAGAAATCGGTGCTCATTTAGAAAAACTCAATAAAGAGCGCAAAGCTAAAAATTTACCACATATACTCCTACACACTGATGCCTGCCAAGCCGCCGGAGCCCTAGAACTCAATGTCGACAAGCTACACGTCGACCTACTGAGTATCAATGGCAGTAAAATCTATGGACCAAAAGGTGTCGGTGTCCTCTATGTCCGCCGTGGCACAGCTCTCAAAGCCCTGATAGATGGTGGTGGTCAAGAAAAAAACCTCCGCTCTGGCACAGAAAATATCCCTGGTATAGTAGGCTTGGCTACTGCTCTCAATATAGCTGAACAGACTCGTGAAAAAGAAAATAAGAGATTGATAACATTGCGCGATTGGCTCAGCAAAAAACTTTTGACCAGCATACCAAAGACTTTACTCAATGGTCACGCTAGCAAAAGACTACCAAATAATATAAATATCTCCATCTTAGATATAGAAGGCGAAGCGATGTTGCTCTATCTTGATGAAA
>CAYVXP010000026.1:6473-9001 GCA_964455165.1 uncultured Gammaproteobacteria bacterium | reverse complement strand
CCGCACTACCACAGTCACCAACTTATCTGTCACCATACGGTAGTAACAAAGATAAATTAATAAATCGTCAGCATGTAGTTTTGAAACTAATGGTAGAGCAAGGCTACGTCACTCAAGCTCAGGCTGATGAAGCAAAAAATCAAGAATTAAAATTCAAAAAACGTGCCGAGAATATGCGCGCTCCGCATTTTGTCATGTATGTGAAGCAACAACTAGAGGAAGAATACGGCACAACTGTAGTAGAGCAGAGTGGCTGGAAGATTATCACATCACTAGATTGGGAAATGCAGCAAGCAGCTGAAAAGGCTGTCACTGAAGTCGTACCAAAAAACAAAGAAAAGTACGAAGCCAACAATGCCGCTCTAGTTGCTATTGATGTAAATAGTGGTGATATCAAAGCCATGGTTGGCTCGGCTGATTATTTCGATGATACGATCGATGGTCAGGTCAATGTAGCTGTAGCTGACAGACAGCCGGGTAGTTCTATCAAACCAATAGTTTATTTAGCTTCATTTATCAAAGGCTTCAGACCAGATACATTGGTGTTTGACTTGGTGACCAAGTTTGGTGTCAAAGCTGACGGTACTCCATATAAGCCAGGAAATTATGATAATAAAGAAAGAGGACCAGTATCCCTGAGACAGGCTTTAGCTGGCTCACTCAATATTCCAGCGGTCAAAGTGTTGTATTTGACTGGTGTCAAAACTGTGACGGATTTGGCTACCCAATTGGGTTATACTACTTTGACCAATCCTGATCGCTATGGTTTGTCACTAGTCTTGGGAGGAGCCGAGGTCAAGCTACTGGAGCACGTCAATGCCTACGCGGCTATTGCCCGCGAAGGAGTAGCGCAAGACTATCGCTCTATTTTGAAAATAGAAGATAACAGGGGTGAAGTAGTCAAAGAAAATAAAGAAATTAAAGGACGTCGCGTAGTTGATAAAAAATACACTAGATTATTGACTGACGTGATGTCAGACAATGGAGCTAGAGCTTTCGTATTTGGCGAAGCTAATTTCTTGACCCTGGGTGATAGACCGGTTGCTGCTAAAACTGGTACCACCAATGATTATCACGATGCTTGGACCATGGGCTTTACGCCTGACATTGCGGCTGGCGTCTGGGTAGGTAATAGCGACAACAAAGCTATGAAGGCCGGAGCCGATGGTTCGGTAGTCGCTGCTCCGATTTGGAACAAATTCATGCGTGAGGTGACAGCCAAAATGCCGGTCAAAGGTTTTGAAAAAGAAGTGTTAGAACCTTGTGACAAAATTATGGTTTGTGGTCAGCTGGCCAAAGAGCAGGTAGTAAAAATTGATAAATCAACTGGTAGATTAGCGACCGCCTATACTCCTTATGATCAAATAGAAGAAAAAACTTATCGCGAAGTACATGATATTTTGCACTATGTAAATATCAATGATCCTCTAGGACCGCAACTTGAAAATCCAGCCAATGATCCGCAGTATGCTGGATGGGAGGAGCCGATAAAAAAATGGGCCGAGGACAATGGCTACAATGCTGAAGCTATACCAACTGAATTTGATGATATTCATAAGCCAGAGGATCAACCCAGTATAAATATTTTGTCACCTAGCGAAAATCAAAATATTAATTCTACAAATATCAATATTTCGGTACAGGCTAGTGCTCCGCGAGGAGTAAAAAAAGTAGAATATTTTTTGGATAATGATAAAATTGGAGAAAGTCTGAATTCACCATTTGGCTTGAATTACAATATCAATCCTTTTGTCTCTAATGGTTCACATCGTCTGCGAGCCATCGCTTCTGATGATATTGGTAATTACAAGGAAGTGCTGGTCAATATCAATATTCAACTTGATCCATCGCTCAAAGCTTTTAATTTGCAATGGATTAGTCCGAAAGATAACGCGACTATAGCTAGTAATAGCTTGCCATACAATTTGCGACTCAGTCTGGACAAGCCAGAGAATATCAAAAAAATAGATTTTTATTATAAAGATAAGAGCGACAATTCCCAGTGGTTTGCTTATTTGGAAAACCTGACCAATTCGCCAAGTGTCTCTTGGGGGACGAGCCTTGCACCGGGTGCTTATCGCCTTTATATGGTAGTCAATGACCAGGGCAATGGTGTCATGACTACTCCAGAAATCACCGTAAATATTCAATAATAATATAAACCCCGCTTTTTGGCGGGGCTTATTGTTTCTTGCAATATTAGCTAAAAAAGCTTATTATATCTTAAATATGGATTTTAAATTGGTATCAAAATTTAAACCAGCTGGCGATCAAGCGCAGGCCATCGATAAGCTTCTAAAAGGCTTGAAAAAGGATTATCGCGAGCAAACCCTACTAGGAGTCACTGGTTCTGGTAAGACTTTTACTATTGCCAATGTCGTGGCCAAGATTAATAAACCAACCTTGGTGATTTCGCACAACAAAACTTTGGCAGCGCAACTTGCTAGTGAGTTTCAAGATTTTTTCCCAGAAAATGCTGTGCATTATTTTGTGTCTTATTATGACTACTACCAACCCGAGGCCTACAT
>CAYVXP010000026.1:0-6463 GCA_964455165.1 uncultured Gammaproteobacteria bacterium | reverse complement strand
CGATTATTATCAGCCAGAAGCATATGTCCCATCTTCTGATACTTACATAGAAAAAGAAACTCAGATCAATGAAGAGATAGATCGTTTGCGTCATGTCAGCACCCAGAGTTTGTTGACCAGAAGAGATACCTTGATTGTCGCTTCGGTTTCTTGTATTTACAATTTGGGTAATCCAGCCGAATATCAAAATTTTAAAATTGATTTACGAGTCGGAGAATCTTATAATCGTTTTAAGTTATTAAAAAATTTAAATAACTTACAGTATCGTCGCAATGATTTAGTTTTGACTCGCGGTCATTATGCTATCAAGGGAGAAATCATAGATATTTTCGGCTCTGGTCAGGAAAAAGAATACTATCGTTTGAATTTTTTTGGTGACCAACTAGAAAGTATTGAAGTCATAGACTTACTTGGCCACAAGGTGATTAATAAACTGCAAGAAATATTTATTTTCCCAGCCAAGCACTTTATTGCTAGTCCTGATAATATCAAAGACATAGTAGCAGTGATTAGAAAGGACTTAGATTTAGAATTAGCCGTCTTTGAAAAAGAAGGTAAAATACTAGAAGCCGAAAGATTGAAAACTCGTGTTAATAATGATCTAGAGATGATCTTAGAAACCGGCTTTTGTAATGGTATCGAAAATTATTCCCGTTATTTCGATGGTCGCAAAATCGGTGATTCACCAAATAGTTTGATTGATTATTTTCCTGATGATTTTTTACTGATAGTCGATGAGTCACATATGACCTTGCCTCAGATTGGTGGTATGTACCAGGGCGACAGAGCACGCAAAAAAAATTTAGTTGATTTTGGCTTTCGTTTGCAGGCTTCCTTTGACAATCGACCATTGAATTTTGAAGAATTCAACCAGACCTTCAAGCAGGCTATCTATATATCAGCTACTCCATCGGCTTATGAATTAGAAAGGTCTAAAAATGTAGTTGAGCAATTGGTCAGGCCAACTTTTATTTTGGACCCTACCATTGAGATCAGGCCGAGTAAGGACCAGCTAGAAGATTTGATTAAAGAAATCCAAAAAATAGTTGAGAAAAAAGAAAGAGTTTTAGTCACGACCATCACCAAGAGATTATCTGAGGATTTGACGGAAATACTGCTGGAAAAAAATATCAAAGTGCAGTACCTACACTCTGAGGTCAAGACTTTGGATCGTATTCAGATTTTGCATGATTTGCGTAGTGGCAAATATGATGTTTTGGTGGGAGTCAATTTACTTCGCGAAGGCTTAGATTTACCAGAGGTATCACTGGTAGCTATACTTGATGCTGATAAAGAGGGCTTTTTGCGCTCTCGCTCAGCCTTGATCCAGGTCATGGGTAGAGCAGCTCGTCATAAAGATGGTCGAGTGGTCATGTATGCTGATCATATTACCAACTCCATGCAGGCGGCTATCGATGAGACCAATCGTCGTCGCCAAGTGCAAGAGCAGTACAATAAAGATAATAAAGTTTCACCAATCTCAATTTCTAAGTTATTAAAAGAAGTTGGCTTGAAAGAGCTAGATACCAAGACTAGTTTTGCTGAGAGTATCAAGGTCATGAGCAAACAGGAAAAACAAATCCTGTTGGATACTTTGCGCCAAGAGATGGAGCTAGCGGCTGATAATTGGGATTTTGAAAAAGCTATTACTTTGCGTGATCAGATAGACACGCTGACTAATAAGAAAAAATAATGTTAGCCCTCAAAACTACTAAAGAAAAAATAGATCAGATTTTGGCAGACGGTGATTCGGGGATTTTTTTAGTTGATAAACCAAAAGGTTTACACTCTTTTAATATTGTTTCTCGAGTCAGGAGAATATTAGATTTAAAAAAAGTAGGATTTTCTGGCACACTAGATCCTCTAGCCTCCGGTCTAATGATAGTGGCCAGCGGTCAGGCGACCAAGCTTTTAGATTTGTTTCATACTTTACCAAAAGAGTACGAAGCAGAAATTATTTTTGGACAGACTAGCTCTTCTTTTGATCTGGAGCAAGCGGTAGAAATAAATCAATCAGCTAAAGAATTTACTAAAGAAGATTTATTAAAAGCCACTGATAAATTTACTGGCGAACAAATGCAACAAGTGCCAGTCTATTCCGCAGTAAAAGTGCAAGGTAAAAAACTACACGAAATGGTTCGTCGTGGTAAAGAAGTAGTAGCACCAAAAAAGAAAGTAAATATTTTCAAGATTGATATTTTAGAATTTGCTTATCCTAAGGCCAAAATATTAGTTTCTTGCTCAGCTGGCACCTATATCAGGAGCTTGGCAAATGATTTGGGGCAGGAGCTAAAGACGGGTGCTATTTTGAGTGATTTGCGTCGGACAGCCATTGGCGATTTGTCAGTAGCAAAAGCCGTCAAAGTTGACGGCTTGGATAAAGATAGATTATTGGCTGGCAGAGTGCCGGAAAGTCAGATTAGAAATCATTTAAATTAATATTTTGTTTAGTGACTTTTTGTACAACATCCTGTACACGATGTCCCTGATAATGAGGCTTGATAGCACCAACAAAGTCGTTTAATGACATATTAACCTCACCAACTTTATCTGTATGGGAGTGATCTTTTCCTAATTTAGACTTCAATTCATTGATAGCACTGACGTAGTCATTACTATGCTTTACACTAAGGTTTTTTAATATTTCCCTTTGTTCCTCTCGGCTGACCTCATAATATGGGTGTGACATAGTCTTGACTAAATTAATTAATTATGTTAATCTCTTTAAAGATTTACTAATATATTATAAGATATAAATTGAATTATGCCAAATAAACAAGCATCCATTAAGCATCTTAGACAGACCGTCAAACGTACCAAAAAGAACGACTTGGTTAAGAGTGGTATCAAACAATTAGCTAAGAAAAATCAAAAGGCTATTGACGATGGCTCTATCAAAGAAAAATATCAAGAAATGGTAAAAAAACACCAAAAAGAGGTTGATAAAGCTGTAAAATCTGGGATTATCAAGAAAAATACTGGTAACCGCAAAAAAGCTAGATTCATGAAGAAATTGAACGCTGCTCTAGCCAAACAATAATTATAAAAAATTAAAAAACAGTCCCGTAATACGAGGCTGTTTTTTTGTATCTTATAAGTGGTTTACTAGTTTAGTGAATAGTAGCTTATCACTAGGTCCTGATGATTTCAGTTGTTGGTCGAGGCTCAATAGTTCTGCGTATATGGCTTTGAGCTGATCCATGGTATAGAGCTGACTTTGGGCAAATGTTTTTTCTGCTAGCCAAGGTGGTAGTTTCAAAGCTTGAGCTAGAGCGCCAGCATAATTGGCTTGCTTGGAGAGAGCCTTGGCTTTGATCAGTAATCTATACTGCCTCACTACCATGCTCAAAATATATTGAGCGCTAGTACCATTATCAAACTTTTCTTCTAGTAGCTTAAAAGCCAAGGCTTTATTTTGTTGGCCTAGGGCTTCAACTAGAGCAAAAATATTTTCATCGATTTTGGCTACAACAATACTTTTGACATCTTCAGTTGTTATTTTATCTGAACAAAAGTGAATCAATTTTTCTATTTCTTGGGCTAAGCTCCACATGTCATTGCCGACATAGCTGATCAATAGATTGGCTGTGTCAGTATCAAGACTTTTATTTTTTAATTGAGCTTGTTTTTTGAGCCAAGCTACCAGCTCAGCATTGCTGTAGTTTTCAAACTCTTCTACAAAACGAAATTTTTTCAAAGCTTTATAGAGCTTGGTGCGGACATCTGGTTTTTCGGTCTGCCAAAATATAATATAGTTTTCCTCCGGGCTATCTTTTTGTTGGCTTAAAAAGTTCAGTAAGGCATCTTGCCATAACTTTAGTTTTTTGTTGTCAAATATATTTTTTACAACTAGCAATTTTTTGCTAGCCAAAAAACCACTAGCTGATACTGCCTCAAAAAAATCATTGGCACCAACTGTTTCTCCGTCAATATTCAAAATATTGTGCCCAGATTTATCAATCTCAGCTTGAAACTTTTTTTTGATGGCTTTTATTTTTTGTCGAGCCAGCCAAGAATTTTCCCCATAGTAGAAAAAAATCATATTATTTCATTTTGGCTAAGTCACCCCAATTTTTTCCTTCTTCTAGATCAACGATCAAGGGCACAGATAGAGTAAATATTTCTTCCATAGTTTTTTTGACAAATTTAGCAACTTTATTTTTATCAACTTCTGGTACCTCTAGTACTATTTCATCGTGCACCTGTAGCATTAGTTTACTTTGTGGGCTTATTTTGCCCAGCTCCTTATAGATAGCAATCATGGCGAGCTTCATCAGGTCAGCAGCTGTGCCTTGGAGTGGCATATTGATAGCCATGCGCTCAGCCGAGGCGCGCATCATAGGCATAGAGGAGTGGATGTCTGGTAGATAGCGACGACGGCCAAAGAGTGTTTGGGCGTAGCCGTATTTGTAGGCAAAGTCCTTGGTGTCTTCTATGTAATCTTTGATTTTTTTGTAAATAGTAAAATATTTTTCGATAAACTCTTTAGCTTCGGCCCTATTGAGACCAGTGCGTTGGGCTAGGCCTAGTGATCCCAAGCCATAGAGGACACCAAAATTTACTTCTTTGGCAGTACGACGTATTTCTTTAGTTACTTCTTCTAGTGGTATCTTGTGAATCTCGGCGGCTGTACGAGCATGGATATCTTCACCATTTTGAAAACTGGCCAACATGACGGGGTCTTTGGAAATAGCCGCTGCTAGTCTGAGCTCAATCTGAGAGTAGTCAGCGGCAATCAAGACGTAGCCCTTTGGTGCAATGAAAGCCTTACGAATTTCACGACCCAGCTCAGTGCGAATTGGTATGTTTTGGAGATTTGGATCAGTAGAAGAAAGTCGGCCAGTGGCAGCGATAGTTTGATTAAAACTAGTATGGACGCGGTGAGTTTTTTTATCAGCAATGGCTGGTAGAGTACTGATGTAGGTTGATTGTAACTTTGTTAGTTCGCGATATTCGATGATGAGCGGGATGATAGGATGAGCATCATACATTTTGTCTAGCTCTTGAGCAGCAGTAGATAGTCCGGTTTTTGTTTTTTTGATGCCTAGGGGGCTGATTTTTAGATCCTCAAATAAAATACTTTTAAGTTGCAGTGGTGAAGAAATATTAAATTCACGTCCGGCTAATTTGTATATTTTTTGGGTAATTTTTTTTATCTCAGCGTCAAATTTTATTTCCATCTTTTTCAAAAATGGCACATCCAACAAAATACCATTCATTTCCATGTCGGCCAAAACTGGAATCAAAGGTAGTTCTATACGCTGAAGCAATTCATAATTTTTATTGGTTTGGCTGAGTGGCAAAAGCTTGTGATAAAGTCGCCAGGTAATATCCGCATCTTCACAGGCATACCAAGATAGGCGATCCAATGGTATTAGGTCAACGGCAATTTCTTTTTTCTTTTTGGGTATTTCATCTAGTAGGTCAAGGAGTTTTAATTTTTTATAGCCAAGGTAGCTAAAGGCTAGCTCTTCTAGGCGCAGACCACTATCTGGGTTGATGAGGTAGGTAGCCAGTATAGTATCAAACACAATGCCCTCCATATTGATGTCTAGTCGTCTCAATACTTTGTAGTCATATTTTATATTATGACCAATTTTACCAATATTTTTATCTTCTAATATTGGTTTTAATAATGGCAAAATTATTTTTTTTAATTCGGTATTTTTTAGGTTAATAAAATAACCATTTTTTGCTTGCCAAGAGAATGAGAGGCCCAAAATATCCGCCTCATGATCTAGGTTGCTAGTCTCCGAGTCAATAGCAAAAAGTTTTTGTTTTTTTAGTTCAGCAAAAAAATTGTCCCAAGTTTTTTGGTCATCAATCAAAATATAATTGCCATCATTTTTGTTACTTATTTTTTCTGGCATAGAGATGACGGCCTGATGATGTGGTATCTTATCGAGCAGGGTACGAAATTCAAATTTTTGGAAAATATTATAAACTTGTTCTGGATCAAAATTGTTAAATTTAGCTTGCTCCAGCGTCCAATCCAAAGGCACATCTTTTACAATAGTGACTAGATGTTGGCTATGAAGGGCTTCTTTTTTGTATTGCTGTAATAATTCTTTGAGACGAGGTTTGATATCAGCTTGGTCGATATTTTTGTAGAGATTGGCTAAAGTACCAAATTGCTGAATTAAACTTTCAGCACCTTTTTCGCCAATTCCTTTGACACCCTTTATATTATCTGAAGCATCGCCCTTGATAGCCTTGAGATCAATCAATTGATTTGGTTCTAGACCGTAGCGTTCTTTGACGGCAGCGACGTCATAAACAAAAGTATCATTGAAGCCTCGGCGCAGAGTCAGTACTTCCACTCGATCGTTTACTAATTGTAGAGCATCTAGATCGCCAGTGATAATAATAGTTTTTATATTTTTGTATTGCTGATAAGTAGTCTCGGCAATGGTGCCGATCACATCATCGGCCTCAAAACCAGCCTTAGTAATAACTGGAATAT
>CAYVXP010000025.1:0-9151 GCA_964455165.1 uncultured Gammaproteobacteria bacterium | reverse complement strand
TCAAGCTCCGTAATTCCCCTAAAGAGGCAAGCACCAAAACAAAAACGAGTGCCCCTATAGTTCCAATTCCAACAAATGAAAAAGCTCTTATAAAAATACGCCCATCGAAGTCATAGAATGTATGACAAAAAAACCGTGTAGTAAAATAGCAAATAAGCCCGGCCAAGATTGTTTTTAATAATCTTTTATCAAGAAAAAAAGAACCTCCAAGGCCCAATTCTTTTCGAAGAAAAAAAGGCCCGCCACTCTGATTTTCTTTATTGGTTAGAACACCTTTCGCTTTACGCGCTTCCTTTTTTCTACAGTCAGAATCATGGAGACATTCAGATTGACAAAACATATCAAGATGACTGCTCTTATCTACACCCTTATTTCCAGCTACGGGAAAAAAGGGCAGTGGAATACTACATCGATGACGAGGCGGTGGACATGGGGTCCAATGACGAAGTTGCGATGGACACCTGTCTGGCTGACCGAGATGTAGACTGGGAAGAACATGATAGGTTGGAAGGGCAATTTGAACTCGAAAAAGAGACCCAGCCCGATGGCTTTGTCATCATTGCTCTACCAGACTCAGTTTTTGTCTTAGCTCCTTGGGATTCGCCCGATGAAAACGAAGAAACCATGCTTAAAGGTTTTGACTTTGAAACCATCGACGTACCTCGCGAGGTCATACACTGCTTCTACAGTAAGCTCTCCTGACAAAAAGCACCCCTTAAGAACAATTCTTAAGGGGTGTCTTCTTTTTATAATTTTATTTATTCATAGCTTCAGCCAAGCGTCCGATGGCGAGGACAAAGGCCGCTGTACGATAATCAACGTTTTTCTCTTGAGCAATGTCAAAAGTTTTTTGCCAAGCATCAATCATGATTTCTTTTAGCTTGGTATTTACTTCATCTTCTTCCCAATATTTGTCCGCGTTGTTTTGGAGCCACTCAAAGTATGAGACAGTCACGCCACCAGCATTAGCGAGGACATCTGGGATGACATCTATTTTTTTGGCAAACAATATTTTGTCAGCCTCGGGAGTCGTTGGGCCATTACCCATTTCCAAAATTACTTTGGCTTTGATGCTGTCAGCATTCTCGGCGTTGATTTGATTTTCTAAAGCAGCTGGCACCAAGACATCTACTGGCAGGGCAAAAAATTCTGCTAGAGAAATTTCTTTGGCGCCATTTAAATCACTTAAAGACTGTTTATTTTCTTTGCGAGTCAAAATTTCATCTATATTCAAACCGTCTTCTTTGTAGATAATATTTTTGGAATCAGCGACTGCTACTACTTTGTAGCCTTCATCAAATAAAAATTTGGCCATACCGCCACCGACATTTCCTAGTCCCTGGACGGCGACTGACATATTTTTTGGCTCCCAGGATCTTTTGGCTACCAAATCAGCTAAGACAAACATACCGCCTTTAGCTGTAGCTGGTCCTCTGCCTTTGGAGCCACCCATGTCCAGTGGTTTGCCAGTGACGACGCCCAATTTTTTGGCGCCAACTAATTTTGAATACTCGTCGGCCATCCAAGCCATAGTCTGGGGATTGGTATAGACATCAGGAGCTGGCACGTCTTTGTCTGGTCCAATCAAATCTTTGAAGGCACCGACCCAAGCTCGAGAAATTTTTTCTAATTCACTGTCGCTGGTGTTTTTGACATCGACAGTCACACCACCCTTACCTCCGCCCATGGGGATACCGACCACTGCACATTTTATGGTCATCCAAAAACTCAAGGCTTTCACTTCGTCAATGTCGACTTGTGGATGAAAACGAATTCCACCTTTGTATGGTCCACGAGCATTATTATATTGCACGCGATAGGCTTCATATATCTGGAGCGTGCCATCGTCTTTTTTGATAGGCAAATTAGCCGTGATTATTTTATCCGGTACACTCAATCTTTTGAGTATGTCTGGATTTAAATTAATAAGTTCAGCGGCTGTATTTAGTTGCCGCAAAGCATTTTCAAATGGTTTCATTTTTTTAGTTTTATTTACTCCAGTCCGGGCCAGAGACTTGGCCATTCTGAAGATATTTATAAGCTTGCAGGGCAGCCTTGGCTCCTTCGCCAGCAGAAATGACTACCTGCTTGTAAGAAATTTGTGTAATATCGCCAGCCGCAAATACACCTGGGATATTAGTCTCACAATCCATGTTGACCACAATCTCATGCATGTCGGTCAGCTTGAGCAAATCTTTGACCCAATCTGTTTTGGCGATGTGACCAATTTCTACAAAAACTCCATCAACTTTTATTTCTTTAGTTTCACCCTTTTGATCATAAACTAAAGTTTCGATTTTTTTATCACCCTTGATTTCTTTGGTAGCAGCTTCAAATAATATTTCTATTTTAGGATCAGAGCTAACGCGCTGCATCAAAACTTCTTCGCCTCGGAATTTATCTTGACGCACCAAAATATACACCTTCTCTACAATCTTACTAAGATACTCAGCAGCGTCCATGGCTGAGTTTCCACCACCAACTACGACCACTGTCTTTCCTTTATATAGAGGGCCATCGCAGGTGGCGCAGTAAGCTACTCCGCGGCCAGTAAATTCTTTTTCACCTGGCACACCAAGATTTCGCGGAGTCAGACCAAAGGCCATAATCACTGCGCGGCTTTCAAATTGCTGATTATCAGCAGTCTGCAATAAAAAAACATCCTCTTTTTTTTCTACCTTGGCTACTTCGGCGGTCACTAGTGTGGCTCCGCTTTTTTCAGCCTGAGTTAGCATTTTTTGACCCAAACTTGGACCATCTATTTCTTCGTAGCCAGGATAGTTTTCAATACTATTGGTCAGAGCCATCTGTCCACCGATATCCATACTAATGATCAAGGTTTTCAGCGCTCGACGCGAAGCATAAATAGCAGCGGTTAGTCCCGCTGGTCCTCCACCCACGACAACAACATCGTATTTATTGTCTGCCATAAAAAATTATAATTGTTTATTAATCTTGTCGAGCAAAACTGCCTTTGATTGCATGCCCACCATGTCGTCTACTACTTTGCCATTCTTAAAAATCTTCAAGGATGGTATAGACATGATTTCAAACTCTTGTGACTTGTGAGGATTTTCCTCGACGTTAAGTTTGGCAATTTTTATATTGCTTTTGTCCTTTAGCTCTTCGGCTAGCTGATCGATGATTGGTCCCTGCATCTTACAAGGCATACACCAAGTTGCCCAAAAATCTACCAAAGCCACACCTTCAAATTTTATTATTTCTTGATCAAAATTTTGATCGCTTAATTCTAGTGCCATAATGTTAAAATTAATTGTTAACTTGTTTTAAATAATATTTCTATTAATTTATTTAATTCTTTTTTCTTGTCAGCGGTTTTTGATCCATAACAACCATTGACTTTGTCGGTGATTAATAATCGTGTCATAGAATCTAGTGAGGCGCGAGCCGCCATCACCACGCGCACTATCTCCTCTACTTCTCTTTTTTCAGCGTACATTTTTTCGATAGCCCGAATCTGACCTTCGATGCGGTGAAGTTGAGAATTTATTTTTTGTGGATGACAAGCTTTTTTATTCATATACCCTCTGGGGGTATCTTAGCATAAAATAATAATTGCGTCAAACATAATAAAAAGAAGAGGCGCCGAACCTGTTGTTCGGCGCCTCGCATGTTGTCATGGACCTGTGTCGGTCCTAGTCCCAAGCTTCGCGGATAGGGTCGGCCTGAGGTTCTGCACCATCACCAAAGTAGGCGCAGTAAACTCGGTAGAGATCTTCTCGCACGGCTGCAGCCGAACGCTCTTCGCGCCAGATCACCCTGACTGCGTCGCCGACCTTCAGATCGTCGGGCAGGAAAAAACGCAGGCCGCGACTTGTCGGTCTCAATGAAAAGCGAAACAGAACGTGGTCACCCTCCGTCTTCGGGGCCAACTGCAGAAAAGCTACGCGCTGCAGCATCTGAGTGCCGATGAATCGGCGAGGACGAGCAAAGTACTGAGTGGTATTGGGCGGAATAATGATCCTGGCTCCCGGCTTGAGGATGAAAGACGGGTTTTCGTCGATGTGAATACCCTGGGTCATGGACCAACCTCCGGCACAAAGGTGGTGTTGAGCGTTGTTCTCCGTATTGAGCCCAACCTTATAATATAAGCTAATTTTGAAACAAACGTCAATACTTTTAATTTATTATTTTATATATATATATTGACAATATTATGATTATATGATATAATACTATGTTTCCTAACAAAGAGGAGGTTCATTAAATGAGCAAGGTGTTTTTCTTCTTGTTCCAGTGCGCCCTGATATTGTTTATCGGGGTGGCCCTGATTACCACCTTCCACCGCGCTGACCACATGGCCAACCCTGACAAGGCCTTCCTCATGACCATTGGGTTTTGGGGGATCTGTTTCGTTACGGTCTGCGCCTTCTGGATGTTCTTTCGGACGATAGGACTCAGAAGCCGTGGGCCACTCCTGCTGGCCAATAGCATCATCGTTGTTGTGTGTTGGGTCATCTATGAACTGATGTTCTAGATGATTCTATGCCGACCCAGGAACAAAAAGCCCCACAAGACATACATTGTGGGGTTTTAAATTTTCAATTAATGTGTTATGTTTAGGCTAATATTAGCCAAAATATGATAATTCCTGAAGAAAAGATGCTGTATTTTTATTGACAGTTAGTGGTATTTGTTCTATGTTTTCTTGAAATATAAAGAGGTTCTTTCATCATCCACTCAAAGCACACAAAGGAGTGTGGCGTGAAAAATTTAGCAAAAAACGAAAGGCTCGTTTTCTTTCTGGCGGCGATTGTTGTTGGGGCTATCAGCAGCCTACTTCTCTTGGGTACAATTCTGATTGGAATTTTTCTGGGATACCAAAGCAGAAAAGCCCTCGATTTTGGCACCCATCTGCTTTCTGCCTTTGGTGTTTTTCTCGGCCTCATCCCGATGACAATCCTCTTCTACTACCACTTTGATGGCAGGGAAAAAATACTTTTTCCCGCTCTCCTGCTCTTGGTAGAGCCGATTGCCTGGATCGTTGCCGGCTACTGGTGTGTAGTCAAGGGTGAAAACCTCGAAAAATTCCTACAAGACCCTTTGGAATAATCACTGTGCCAGCATCAGCACACAAGAGCCCCACAGACATGTGGGGCTCTATTTTTTGCAATCAAAAAAACTACAACAAGGTAGTTTTTTGTAAATAAGTTCTACACTATTCTGGTAGTATTTTTAATTTGTGTGTGTGGTGCTTTTGGGCTGACAAATGTCATACTCAAAATATCGAAACAAAGTGTCTGGTGTCCTTGAGAGGAATCGAACCTCTATCTAGGCCTTAGGAGAGCCTTGTTCTATCCATTGAACTACAAAGACATTATCTACAAACAAATTATTCTTTTACTTACCATTATTAGCTTTTATTTTAGCCAATATATTGCGTCGTAATATATTATTGCAATAATTTAATCAAAAATTGCGTACGGCTTTCTATAATGTAAACTGCAACATAAAACACCATAATAGAAACCACTGTTATGCCTAATTTTCTTAGCTCTTTCCTGACGTTGTTGTCTGTCATAAATATTGTTTTAATAATTCTTGCTTATTTTATTATAATATCAGTATTTTGTCCACAATATAAACAATTTTTTGACAAGTTGGGCATCATAAACTAAAATTGATATGTTAATTTATAAATATAAAATATTATGTTTGGTAAAAATCAACCAGTAGTTAGTTCAAAAAATGTCGAGACCATTATTGGTCCATCTGTAAAAGTCGAGGGTGACTTCAGGGGTGAGGGAGATCTAGTCATCGAGGGTATGTTGGTTGGTAATTTAAACACCAAAAATAACCTTAAAATTGGACAGGGTGCCGTAGTGGAGGCTACCGTCAAGGCTAATAATGCTTTTATTGCTGGTAAGGTGCGGGGTAATGTGACTATCAAAGGTAAGCTAGACATCACTAGCTCAGCTGTGATCATTGGTGACATCAAGGCCTCGGTACTATCTATAGAGGCTGGTGCCATCATACAAGGCAATGTCTCTATGTCTACAGCGGAACTAGCCCACGAAGAGGCGAGGACTGTAAGCAAAAAAGATAATCGTAAAAACGAAGTGGTCCCAGAAGAAGAGTCAGCGCTTGAATCCTAAATTTAATTATGTATCTTTATATTTACGATTCATTTTTAAGTGATAAAAAATATACCGACCTCTTATCGCAAATTGAAAAGCGTGTAACTGACCTAGGAATAAAAGGAAGGATTGCTCGACTTTCCATTCTCAAAAACATGAAGGAGCTAATCACTGATGGCATCAAGTCTGGCGTACAGACTGTGGTTGTGATTGGTAATGTCCAAACTTTTGCTAAGGTCATAAATATTGTAGCTGGTCTCGATGTGGTACTTGGTTTGATACCAGTAGAAAATGATAATAAGATTGCCAAGATGCTCGGCATACCACCAAAAGTTTTGGCTTGCGATATTTTAGCTTCCCGTATTATAAAAAAAATTGATCTAGGTTTGATCAATGGTCACTACTTCATGGGACAAGCCGAGCTAAACAATGCTAGTGTCTTGATTGAATACGATGGCTACAATGTCAGGCCAACTACCGACAATAATAATATTACTATTTATAATTTTGCTGATCGCTCAGTGGTCGCAAACTCTTCACCAGTCGACGGAGTGCTGGAAGTTGTCATCACACCAATCAAGTCCGGAGTCTTTGGTAAAAAAAATGTCACTGGGACTGTCTTACCTTTTTCTAAAATAAAAATAAGTGCCGAAGGAGAGGATCAGGTTTCTATTTTGACTGACGAGCAAGTGATCATGAAGACGCCAGCCGAAATAAGCGTGGCCCCACAAAAACTCCGCGTCATAGTCGGACCAGAAAGATGTTTTGAATAAAAATTTTATACAATAAAAAAACCGCCTAAACTGAGGCGGTTTTTTTTCTAAAGCCGAGAACCATATATTGTTGTATGATGGAAAAAATTGTAGTAAACAGCCAGTATAGTGTCAGGCCAGCCGGTAAGTTGGCGCCAATAAATATAGTAAATATGGGCATAAAATAAATCATTTGATTGGTCATCATCTGAGACATACCGCCTTGCTTTGCGCCGCCGCCCATCAACATTTTTGATTGCCAGAATTGAGCGAGGCCAGCTAGTATGGCAATGATCCAGTTCTTGTCCGCTAAATTAATAAAACCAAAAGCAATAATGTTTAATTGACCGGGGTTGTTTATAAAACTATACAGGGCACCATTGCTATTTTCTTTGGTGAGGCCATTCAAAAAAACTTGGTACAAAGCAATCAAAAACGGTAGCTGGATCAATGTCGGCAAGCAAGAAGAAAAAGGATTTATCTTTTTTTCTTTGTAGAGAGCCATGAGCTCGGGGGCCATTTTTTCTTTATCGTCTTTATACTTTTCTTTTATTTTTTCTATTTCCGGCTGGATGGTTTGTAGTTCTTTTTGTGACTTGATGGCTTTCTTGGAAAACGGGTAGAGGACCAACCTAATAATCAAGGTGATTAAAATAATGGCTATACCCAAATCTTTTCCTGGAACCAGGTTGTATAAAAAAATTAATAAGTTGTAAATTGGTTGATAAAAAATTGTGTAAAACATATTTTATTTTATTGGATCTAAACCTCCTTTTGACCAGGGGTTGCAACGCAGTATGCGCCACAGTGATAAATATATTCCTTTGACGACATTGTGCTTTTCAAATGCTTGCCTACTATACTCGGAGCAGTGCGGATGAAAGCGACAAAATCCGTGTGGGAAAAAAATTTTTAATACTCCTTGGTCTGGAGAAAGTGTCTTTTGATAAATTATAATTAAAAAAATAAATAAGCTGGCAAGCAGTCGATCAATTTTTTTTAATACTTTTGACATCTGCTTCATTATATAGGCGAGCGGTCTTCAGGGCAAATTGAATTTGTTTTTTTAGGTCTACCAAACTTAGTTCGATACAGCTTTTTTTAGCGATAAAAAGTAAGTCGTGACCATTTTTGATTTTACCCAACTCCGATCTTAGAGCTTCGCGCATTCTTCTTTTGACCTTATTCCTAACCACAGCCTTTTTATCTACCTTAGTGGAAACCACGAAACCAAGGCGCAGAGCATTTTGATCGTTTGTTTGGTATTTTAGAGTTAATTGCGGCAAAAAAAAGGTTTTGCCACCACGGACCAACCTTTTTATATCATTATCTGCGTGTAGCCTAAATTTTTTAGGCAACATAATCTAGAGGCTTACCTTTTTTCTACCTCTAGTTCTGCGTCTTTTTAGAACTTTTCGACCATCTTTGGTGGCCATTCTTTTTCTAAAGCCATGTTTTCTGGCTCTTTTTCTCTTTTTTGGTTGATATGTCCTCTTTGTAGCCATATAATAAAATAAATTACTCAGATAAAATAACACATTTATTAAATTTTATCAAGAGGGTGAGGGTGTTGGGTATTGCACACATTTTATCAACATATTGTGCACTTTTATCATTATTTGTGCATTTTTAAATGTATGGTATATTTATAGCAGTTTTTAAAAGCATGGATAACTACGAAAAAATTTGGCAAAGCGTCCTTGGCCAGTTGGAATTACTGATTAGCCGGGCAAATTTTACGACTTGGTTCAAAAATACATTTTTGGCCGAATTTGACGACCAACAAATTGTCGTAGCTGTACCAAATTCCTTTACTAAGGTTTGGCTAGAAAAAAAGTACCACGACCACATCACCAAAGCCCTAGAAGACACCTTATCAAAAAGTAATCTACAAGTTATCTACAGGGTTGAACACAAGGATAATTTGGCTAATGTTAGCAAGAAAGTAGAGATAGAGGATAAACCAGCAGAGGAAGTTGTGCACAGTAATCCACAGCCACAGGCACAGATCAAAAACAATAATAAATACGGCTTAAACCAAAACTATACCTTTAATTCCTTTATAGTTGGCCCTGGAAACGAGCTAGCTCAGGCCGCGTCCATGGCCGCTGCCCAAAAACCAGGAGAAATGTATAATCCTTTGTTTATATATGGTGGTGTAGGTTTGGGTAAAACCCACCTAGCCCAGGCTGTTGGTAACTACATACTATCAAAAGACCCACAAAAGAAGGTTCTCTATATAAATAGCGAAAAATTCACCAATGACTTCATTTTTGCTATAAAAAGGGGTCAAACTGACGA
>CAYVXP010000024.1:533-9640 GCA_964455165.1 uncultured Gammaproteobacteria bacterium | reverse complement strand
AATTTTCTGCTCACCATCGCGGTGTCTTTAATTATTCTTTATCTTTTTCCATTTCCTCAGGACCCTCTTCTGGAGTGCCGAGTACGATAGCATCTTTCAAAGCGTCGTTTCTTTCTTTCCTGTTAAACTTCAAACCTAAGGTGTTCAACAATTTAGTAAAACGCTTTTCATCTTCTCTCTCCAAGTAGCGCAATAGCTTGTGTCTGAGTGAGACCTTAGCGATCAAACCACGGCGAGAAGAAAAATCTTTCTTGTTCTCTTTCAAGTGTCTGGTCAACTCTTTGACTTCTTCGGTCAAAATAGCAATCTGCACTTCTGGAGAACCAGTGTCATTTTTGTGAGTCTTAAACTTTTCAATGAGTTTAAGCTTCTTTTTCTTGTCCAACATGTCTTTTCCCTTTATTACCATGTAGCCGAGCAAACCTCGATAGTCAGACTATTGTCAGGTCAAACCAAGCCATAGGTATCAATAATTAAGTGAGTAGATATTACCACTTTTAAGCATAAAAGTCAATTTTATGGGTATTCATGCCCTACTATTGACAAAAAAGCTAAAAAATACTATCTTTCTATATTATTTAAAGTACTTTAGTAAACAGTAAATCTACAGTTACAGTGTCTAGATTAGCTAATATCTTAGCTCATTTATGCACTGTAACTGTAGGCAAGACTCGACTCTATATCCTTACATGGTGTGAGGTAAAAGGAGTGAGTCAGGTCAAGTATGAGGACGCCATGAATAGGGAAAGTTACCACATCGAAGTGAGTGGCAGGAAGATCAACGAGCTGGTTCGTCTTGGTCAGTACGATTGGAACGATCCCAATATCAACGACCAGAACTTCGAGACCGACGAGAGCCACCACACCGAAATCATCCTCGTACACCTCAGCAAAGTCATGAGTACGGATGCCGTACTCAAAGCTCTGGACGAGGAGAATCTCCGTCAGGCGACCATGTCCCAGCTCCTGACTCTGGGCATCAAGTACCCGTACCTGCAAGAGCAGTTCCCGATCATCGCTCTCGGCGCGACCTGGTCGAACAAGGATGGTCACTGTTTCGTCGGCGGCCTTGGCTTCCACAAGGGTTTGCGTCGCCTCTTCCTGGACTATATCGGCGATGATGACTGGCTCGATACTTGTCGTTTCGCCGCTGTTCGCAAGCAGTACATTCGTAGGGCTTCGTAGCTCAAGAGGCCTCGGTAGTATCACATCAGTGAGTACCGAGGCTTTTTTCTTTTGGGGAAAAAAAGTCTGGCGCGCCACTGGCTGTCATTCCCGCGAAAGCAGGAATCTATCATTATCATACCAATGGCAAATTAATGGTAGATCCCGGATCAAGTCCGGGATGACATTATGGCGCGCCAACTACCGTCTACATTTTTGTGTCGTTTTATGATAATATTAACCTATGGAAAAAAATTCTTTAGCTAAATACAAACTATACTTAAAAAGCAAAGACCTCAAAACCAGTACTATCAAAAATTATAGCTGGCATGTAGGGCAATTTTTACTGTGGTCTAACAATAAAGCAATTACCACTCCTCTGCTCAAGAAATACAAAGAATTTTTACTGACTAAACAAAAAAATACTGGCTCTATCAATCTACGTCTAGTCATCCTCAATAGCTATTTACACTTTATTGGCTTCAGGTATTCCTTCGAGCTGCTGACTGACCATAAAAACCGACTAGCTGCTCTCACACCTTTACAATTACAAAATTTCCTAGACCAGCCCTTGAAAAAAAATAACCCCGTGGGGCATCGAGACAAAGCCTTACTCGAAATTTTATACACTAGTGGCCTCAAAGTCAGCGAACTAGTCAATCTCAAGAAAAACCAAGTTGATTTTTTGAGTCGCGAAATTATCCTGAGCAAAAAACACATTGCTCTGCCACCCTATGCTCTACACTATTTAGAAAAATATCTGAATTTTCGGAAAGACAAAAGTCCTTGGCTCTTTATAAACTTTGATCGTAGTAAAAAAGCTGGTGAAAAGTCACTCTCGGTCCGCTCTGTAGAAAGAAGTATAGAAAAATATGCTCTAGTACTGCGTCCAAGACTAAAAATCACTCCCCAGATACTACGCAACACTCTGGCCTACCAGCTCAAAAGCCAAGGTGTGACTGGCACTGGCCTCAAAGAAGCTCTGCGCTTCAAAACAAAAGTAGCGGCTGGTAATTATCTAAATAGACTATAAAAAAAGCCCCTGATCAGGGGGCTATTTTTGATAAAGTTATTTCAGGTCTCCGATGTAAAAAGCTGGTAATTTTTCTACAGATTGCTTGGCATGGATAGTCTTAAAAAATTCTGTCATATCCTTGCCACAACCATCCAAAATCTTTTCACCACCTGGATGCTTGTCTACAAAACTAGTGACATCGTAGACTTTACCTGAAGCTGCTAGCCAACAATCGGTTGGCACAGCATGCTTGGTCACATCTTCTAGAGTATAGCTGGCGGCCGTATTGACCTGATTTGTGTTTTCCATATTTTGATTATTCTCTGGTATAGATATTTTTTTATCTTTATCCCAGACGCAGCCACTGAGCACTAAGGCTAGGGCTATGATTAATATATATTTCCTCATATTGTTATGCTAATTATTAATAATTTTGATATTATAGCATAAATTTTTATTTAGTAAAAATAATTATTAGCTATCACGTAGATAACCCCAAGTATTGAGCTTGTCACTATCTTCATACCAACGATCACCGATATCAGTACGATAATACATATTCGGGATCATCAAATTACTGACTCTATTATAGACATGCTTCTGGGCTTGCTTCATAGTCAGCCCACTACCAGTGATAGTCAGTACCACACCAGCTTCACCAGCGACTAGCCACTCGCCTTTTTCCATCTTGGCATCCTCAAAGTGCACACCGTCATAGTTTGGTTTGCGAAATAAAACCACAGCGTTCTTGGAAAAAGAATCAAAGGTCGCCGGATCATCAAAAGGATAAGGTGGTACTATGATTCTGACGCCGATCTGAAAACCTTTTTTAGTTTTGATCACAAAATCTTCGCCAGCAGCCATTTTATAAAAAAATTCTCCCATCGGCATAGCCACACCTTCTTGTTGGATAAAAATAGTGGGATAGCCAAAACGAGAAGTGAACTCTAGCGGGTAAATACCGTTGCCATTGACGATACAATTGATATCAATGTAGCCGACAAAATGTTCTTCGGCTAGTTTGGCTTCTAGTTTTTTCAAAGTAGCATTAAATATTTTATTGGGCTGACTCCAAAACATACTAGTACCCATCTCACCAGTTGACGGACCTAGGTTGCCAGGGAATAATTTCTTATGCTCAAAATTGACATTGATCGGATCCAAAAATTTATGACCATTGAAGAAGGCTCCGATAGCCACCTCGACACCCACTACTCTTTTTTGCAATTGCAGTTCCGCTACTTTGTCAGAAAAAACTTTTTTATAAGCCTCGAGCATATGCAAGACATCTTGCCCATCCTCCTCTTCACCGATAAACAAAAAAGATTTGGAAACATGAGACTCACCGCTAGATTTGATCACATAGCGCCCAGGAGTTTTTTTCATAAAATCAATGGCCTGATCAAAAGAGGTAAAAATCTGATAAGGGATGATAGAGATGCCATGTTTTTTCATTTCTTCCTGACCAAAACTCCTATCATCTTCTAGTTTATCAGTATAGGCTGTACCACCAATGACTAGCTTACCCTTTTTCCTCAAATCTTCAGCTATGGTACCTTGACCGAGTGTATCATCAAAGACAATCACATCAGCCCATTCAACCCAGTCCTCCCACTTGTTGATACGATCCACAAAACCAGTGCCAATATCAGCCGAATTTTCATCACTGATATAAACTTTTACTTGATTCCCCTCCCTAGCAATCACCCAGGCAATGTCACAGAGTAGACCCTCAATACTGATAAATAAAAACTTTTTTTCCATAAAATGGCATAATATTTAGACCTCTAAATTATATCACTTTGAGCAAAAAAAAGAATAGACTAACTAAAAAACAGCCTAAAAATATAGACCGTTTTTTTGGTTGAATATGCTAATGAATTTGGTGGGGAAGACTTATGACAATTACTGTCTGCTTCCCCCTTGAGTTAGCGTTGTTCGGCTTTTAGTTCCTGCAGTCTCGTCAACAACTGGATCACCTGCTCAAGATCCTTGTTGCCAAAAATCCTGTGCCAGTGATAATGCTTCTCAATATCAATGAGAAGCAGGTTACTACGGTGATTTGAGCCTCCCAAAGAAGCAGGGACCAAGTGGTGATGATTGCGATTTGGATATCGCTTGAGCTTATGCTTTTTCCTTTTGAATTTACGGCTCTTCTTGATGGCTGCCTCCTTGCTGTAAACAGATCTAACTCTAAATTGTCTACCCACAAAAGTGGGCAGTGGTGAAAGGACAGGCTAAATGCGAAGCCTAATCTAAAAGCATATTCGCTATTTTGTCAAACAAAAAAAGCACCTCAAATTGAAGTGCCTTTTTAATTAACTATTTCTTAACTGCTATTTTTACTTCCTTCTGACCACTATAAATTGGTATAGTAAAATAAAATTGTGAGCCAACATGTTTAATACTATCTACAAAAATTTCTCCGCCCATTAGTTTTACCAATTGTTTGGTAATCCATAAACCAAGACCAGTGCCAACAATGTCTTTATTTTCTTCATCTGGCACTCGATAAAATTTATCAAATAATTTCTCTCTATCTTGCGCCGACATACCGACACCAGTATCTTTGATAGTAATGGTGACAAACTTAGGGTCCGTCTGTTTGGCTATGATTTCTATCTCACCTTTCTTGGTATACTTGACCGAATTGCCAACTAAGTTCACTAGAACTTGCCTCAATTTATCTTCGTCTGTATAAACAGCTGGCAAATCATTTGGTATTTGCATTTTTAAGGCCAATTTCTTTTCATCAATTCTCGGTTTAAACTCCTCTGTTATACTCACCAAAACTGCTTTTGTGTCTACTTTAGTCGAAGCTAATTTTAATCTATTTTGTTCAATTCTAGAAACATTTAACAAGTCTTCAACTAGAGAACCCAATCTCTTGACCGAGGCTTCCATCAATTTCAAAGCTTTGGTGCCCTCCACCCCAATTTTTCCATAATCTCCCTCCAAAAGCATAGATAAAAATCCTTTGATAGAGGTGATTGGCGTCCGTAACTCATGAGAAGCAATGGATATAAATTCATCTTTCATCTGATCTACTTCTTTTAGTTTTTTGAAGAGGATGGCGTATTCAAATAAACGAGCATTCAAACTAAGTAAAAGCAAAACCACAATTAGCGTCACCACTAAAACTACTAAGGACTTAGTTAGGGTGTCTTTTTCTAGAGCGTATATATATTCATGCGATATTTGCATGACTAATAAAGCTTTTTTTTCTCCTAATTGGTTATAGATAGGCATGGCCACTTCCCACAATTTTTGCCCCTTTTTAGCTTCTCGATAGTCCAATATTTCAGTAGCAATACCGTCGTCCACTGCCCAAGTTAAAATATAATTTGTATCACGTAGCTCTTGGCCAACCTTACTCTCATCAAAACTAGCTGCCACCTGAAAAAAATCTCCTTTTTTTACTAAAATATCTATATTGGCAATATCTGAGCTGGTAGTTTTTATCAAATTCAATTTATTTTGTAGTTCGGGATAATTATCCAAATCATTGTGCGCTGTAGCTGTAAAAATTTTAGCTAAATACAGTGAGTGCCTTTGCAAGCTAGCTTCCAAATTACTTTTAGAGCTGCCCAAGACTAAGACCGTATTCAATACGATAGCTAACAAAGTAAAAATAATCAGAAGTACCCCATAAATAACCTGATTATTACTTTGCTGAAAAAATTTTGATTTAAATTTGGTCATTGAATTTTTCTTTTTGAGATTTTTTATGTCTATATAAAATAAAGATGAATATAAAGCCTACAATCATTAGTCCCAGTACGGTCAAGATGTAATTCCACAATATCCCATCACTCACTGCATATGCACTAGTATTTGTATCAAAGTATTGATCAACTGTCACGGCCTGAGCACTTTTGACTAAAAATGATATAGGACTTGATTGTTTGACTACATTACCCGTATCATCATTGACCGTCACGTATACTTGATGACCACCATCTACCAGAGAATTTTGCACATCATAGGTCCAATTTCCACTAGCGTCAGTTTTAGTGGTCATGACCAATGGCAAATCACTATATAAAAATATATTCAACCAAGTATTGGCCTCGGCTACGCCGGCCAAACGTACCGTATTATTTTCATTGCGACTAAATATCACTTTAAAATTTTCATCTATCTTTTGTGAAAGTTTTGTTGGCTGCTCTAAGCTACTACCTGAGCTAATAATTTTATCAAGATTACTTCTGTCTTTTACTAGGAGTCCTTCACCTAGAGGATTAAAACCTTTGGCCACCTCTTCACCGTCAGAATAGCTATCAGCATCTGAGTCGGGATTATTAGCATCGGTGCCATAATATTTTTCCATATCATTTGATAGTCCATCCGCATCATTGTCGACAATCATAACGACATCTTGCAGTATTGTCAGTTGTTCAGTTGACTCCAAAATAGTGTGTTGACTTGATCTGGCTAACAAAACTTTTGTCTCCTTATCAGCTAGCAAAGGTAAAATGCCCGCGTCTATTTTATTTTCTGTGAGCTTAGCACTCAAGGCATCGAGAGCCCACACTTGGCCAATCATTGATTCTGTAGTGGAACTAATTTTTGTTTGTTGATTTTTGGCCACCAAAAAACGATTGAGATATTTTTCTCTTAAAGTTTGTAAACAAAGATCCTTATTATCTATGCGACATTCTACTGTACTGAGATATTTTTCTAACAAAAAATCCTGACAAGCTTTAGAGTCAATAATATTTTGCTCTGAACATTCATTTTTTATTTGTTCCTTTAAAAGATAGTCCTCGCAAAGCAGGTCATTGTAAATACCGGCTCCCAAACATTGCTGATTGATCTGACCGCCTAAAGTAGCCAAAAACTCCTGGCAATTAGCCTCATCATAAACTGCCGAATCTACGCAGGACACCTTAGCGCCAAAACTAATTATATCCTTATTTTGTTCCAAATCCACTATCTGGCTAGTTGCGTCATTTGCAATATTTTCTTGCCTTACATCAACTTCTGCCTCCTGTACATTTGTAGTATTGCTATTATCAACTGGATTTTCTCCAACACTTGAGTCTGACAAGACAAATGAGACTCTTATTACGTTTGATAAAAATTTACCATACTGACTTATGACAGATCCTGACCCACTAGAAAAAGATAGCGGTATATTTTCCGCTGGTACCTGAGCTTGCCAACAATAGCCATGTCCCAACTGGGCAATATTTGTTTTAATTTCTACTGGTATGACATTGTTTGTACATGTTATAGCTGACATAGCCACAATATATGGAGGTGGTAGCGGCTCGCCTATTACAGAACCAGTATTTTTCGTAGTTTTTATACTCAAGCTAGGATTACTTGATAGTCGATCAGGATTAATAAAATTTGAAGAAGCATAAACTTTATCTCCTGACCTTAAAGTCAAACCCTCTTCTAGATATAATTTTATTTCTCTTGCTTGTACATTTCCGATGTTATAAATTTCAACCTGCGGTCCACATTTTAAATATTTCTGATAAACACCCACAGTCACATCGGCACATATTTTATAATTGCCATTAACAACTAAGTTGGTGTTAAAATTACCGCTAATTTTTTGATTATCACTTGAAAAAATACCTTTTATTGGGGCAAAATGATACACCATATTAGGACCACTATAAACCTTAAATTGCACAGCAATATCATTAAAATCCTGCTGTGACCAATTAAGTGTTCTCAATTCTAGGGCCTGCTCACCAGACATCGTACTATCATAAATAAAAGATAAATCACCGCCAACAAATTGATTATTAACCACCGATCTATTTAAAATAAAGGGCTGAATAATATCCACGGAATTCGTAGTTGCTATTTCTCCCAGTGGCGTAGCCTGTATATTTATTTTATAATTCCCATTCGGCCAAGTATCAGGAAAATAATAATTTTTGGCCCAAATTCTATTTATGTTTGTTATAGACTCTGCTACTAGTAGCCCTGATGATAGTGTATTGTCGTCTTTTGTAATTTCAAAACTCAAACTTTGAGCTTCCCTACTAGTTTCTGCTTGCAAAACTATACCATTGTCACTCCTAACACTTTCTGATCCAAGCCAACGAATTGTAAATGCTTCATTTGATGTTTTATTTAAAACAAATTGATGAGTAACCACCACTGCACCTGTGCTTTCAGACATGCCCACAGGAACAGTCCTGATATATATTGTGTAAAGACCGTTGGACCAGGCAGCAGGAACATCATATAACCTTGACCAGATTTTTTTTGAGTTATCCCTTGGCTGTGCTCCCAATAAGCCAGTTTCAAAAGAATAATCATCTTTTCTGATTTCAAAGCTTAAATTTTGGACCTCTCTATTTGTCTCCGCTTGCAGATTTATTTGGTTATTACTATTTAATATTGTCGATCCAGTCCAAGTGCAGACAAAAGCTTCGCTTGGTACTAAAGAATCAGCCCCAAGAGAATATTTTATGCCCAAAAAAAACATGCTCTGGGCAAGCAGTAAGACTACGAAAAAACTGAAATAAAAATGATGTTTCATTTTTTCTAAAACCATAAATATAAGATAAATGTTATATTTATTATATCATAAGTACTTTAAATAAAAAAACACCCCCTATTAAAATGAGGTGTTTTTAACTAGCTAATAAAGCCACCAACCTGCTTGGACCACAGACGTTGATAAAAACCGTCTGGTATTTTGAGTAATTCTTGATGCGTACCCTGCTCTACTATCTGACCCTTATCTATCACTACTATCCTATCCATCTTCATGATAGTCGAGAGTCGATGAGCAATGACAATCACTGTCTTATTTTTCATCAGATTGGCCAAAGCTTTTTGAATCAGCTCTTCTGACTCAGAGTCTAGACTACTAGTCGCCTCATCCATGATCAAAATTGGTGCGTTTTTGATGATAGCGCGAGCCATAGCGACCCGCTGACGCTCGCCACCTGATAGA
>CAYVXP010000024.1:0-523 GCA_964455165.1 uncultured Gammaproteobacteria bacterium | reverse complement strand
CGTACTCCTCGCTCACCGACAAAAGTGTCATAGCCTTCAGTAAAGCCTTTGATAAACTCGTGACAATGGGCCATCTTAGCTGCTTTGACTACCTGATCTTGCTTTGAACCCCAGAGACCATAAGAAATATTTTCACTCAGAGTTCGATGAAACAAAATTGGATCTTGATTGACCAAGGCAATATTTGACCACAGACTTTCCTGACTGACTTTATTGATATTTTGACCATCAATAGTGATCTGACCATCAGCCAAGTCATGCTGTCGTAACAAGATGCTAGCAATAGTAGATTTACCACCACCCGATGGACCGACGATAGCTACTTTTTCTTTAGGCTGGATAATCAAATTAAAATCTTTTATAATCTGCCTAGTTTGATTGTAACTAAAACTGACTTCAGAAAATTCTATTTTACCAGTTGAGACTTTGAGCTGCTTGGCTCTCGGCACATCGACAATATCATGAGGAGTTTCTAAGACCTCCGTCATCTCTTGGGCATCGGCCATAGTCTCGTAGTAGTATC
>CAYVXP010000023.1:0-10352 GCA_964455165.1 uncultured Gammaproteobacteria bacterium | reverse complement strand
TTTTGGCTAATGCGATGGAAGCTTTACTAGGATCCATCTATCTTGATCAGGGTTTTAGGACAGAAGATAAATTTATTAAGAAAAATATTCTATCTACTTTACCAGAGATTATTGCCTCGCAGACTTATATTGATGCTAAGAGTCGTTTTCAAGAAAAAGCTCAAGAAATAAACAGTGTCACACCACGCTACCGAGTGCTATCAGAGTCTGGCCCAGATCATAACAAAAAATTTATAATCGGCGTTTATTTAGATAAAGAGCTGGTCGCTGATGGAGAAGGATATAGTAAACAAGAGGCTCAAACTGACGCCGCTACAAAAGCTTTGAAAGTAAAGGGATGGTAAATCCCTTTTTTTGTTTGCTGTCAGTAAAAAGTGGATATCTTTATTTTGACAAAAAAAATTCAACATAATATAATTATATCAATCGCTCATGCCACCATTTCGGGTCGCCGGCAAGAAGATGGTCCTAGTCCAACGACAAAGACACTCCGCAGTAACACTGTACACCAATTAATTTTATTTTCGTCTTCTCACACGCGGCGACCCAATCTTTCGCCCTCCCAAAGCTTCGGCCTAGGGAGGGTTTCATTTTATTTGTATTATTGACATTTTTATATTAGACTGCTATTATCAGCTGTCCTAGTTCGTTCAAGTTTCGGGCGCCATGGCTGAGTTTAGGTGGAACTCGTTGAAATAGATGCGAGTCTTCCAAATGCCAGCCGCGGCAACTGTGCACTGGAATTCTGACCACTCTCGGTCAGAAACCACTTCGGCTGTGGCGCCCGTTTTCATCTCACCCCCTCGTCAAATCACTACAACATTCAATCAGTAGTCGACGAGGGGGCTTTATATTTATCAAAAATT
This sequence comes from uncultured Gammaproteobacteria bacterium, assembly GCA_964455165.1. GTDB lineage: Bacteria > Patescibacteriota > Patescibacteriia > UBA1558 > GWA2-36-10 > CALMZN01. The sequence continues at coordinate 9,486 of CAYVXP010000023.1, read as the reverse complement.
ATAAATTATGTTAAAATAACAACGCTTACAGCAGTTATTTTTTTATTATGTATTTAGAAAAATTAGAAATTCAAGGTTTCAAATCTTTTGCCAATAGCACGGAGCTTTTTTTTAATCGAGAGCTGACTGCTATCGTTGGGCCAAATGGTTCCGGTAAATCAAATATCGCCGATGCAGTGCGTTGGGTATTGGGTGAGCAGAGCTCCAAGACCTTGCGTGGTAAAAAATCTGAAGATGTTATCTTTGCTGGTTCTGACAAAAAAGCTCGCCTAGGCTATGCTCAAGTCAGTCTATATCTCAACAACCAAGACCATCTAGCTGATGTCGAGTTCGAGCAAATCATTGTGACTCGTAGGATTGATCGTGATGGTGAAAGCGAATATTTGATAAATAATAGTCGCGTGCGTTTGATGGATGTTCAATTACTATTAGCCAAGGCCAATTTTGGTCAAAAAACCTATAGTGTCATTGGTCAGGGTATGATTGACTCTATTTTGACTTCTTCCTCAGCTGAGCGTAAAGAATTTTTTGATGAAGCTACTGGTGTCCGTCAATTTCAAATAAAAAAAGATCAATCAATCAACAAGCTAGAGGGTGCCAAAAATAATCTAGCTCAGACTAGTCAGATATTAAATGAGTTAGAGCCACATTTGCGTACCTTGACCAGACAAGTCAAAAAGCTAGAAAAGCGTGAACAGCTAAAAGAGGAATTAAATAATTTACAAAGTGATTATTATAGTTTTTTGACTAATCAATTGAATGATGAGCTGTCTAACCATAAAAAAAGACACCAAGGTCTTTTGGGAGAGCTTACTGAGCTCAATCAAAAATTAGTCGACCTACAAACCAGCCTAGAAAAAGAAGAAAGAGGTAGAAGTCGTCAGGATAATTTTGATCACTTGCAAAATCGTCTGAGTCAGGCCCAGAATGAGCTCAATAGTTTGCTCAAGGAAAAGGCGATTGTCGAGGGACAGATGGATGTGCAACTTATATCCACTGGTCAGGCTGATATAGTCTGGCTCAAAAAAAGACTAGATACATTAGCCAATGACATTAACCAGCAAAATCTCCACCTGGAAGAAAAACAGCATCGCCAAAAACAAGTAAAAGAACAAGTGGCCGATCTAGAAGAAAAGCAAAGAATAATTTTGGCTGATTTTAAAAAACTAGAAGACGAGATCAAAAATAAAGAAGACGAGTGGTCAAATGAAAAAATAAATAGCAAGGTAGCCAATCTGCTAGATAAACAACAAGATTTTGAACGAGCCTTGGAAAATATTGACGCTTTAGATAAACTAGATGTTTTGAAAAAACTTTGTCAGCAAATTACCGCTAGTTTATTGGAAGTAAAAAATTATTTTTCTCGTCCAGCTAAAAATAGCAATCAAGATTGGAGCGATAAATTCAATCAATTACTGTTGACTAAGGATAATATGGTTTCCGAGATCAATGAAGCCAAAACTAAGTTGGCTATGTCTGAGCAGGAAATCAATCTAATCAAGCAACAATTAGAAAAAGATAAACAAGAATTGACCAAGCTAGAAAATGAGCGCAAGAGTCTAGCTGACAACAAGCAGGATAATAAGGGTCTCAAAAATCAACTAGATATATTGGTTGAAAAAATAAATTCACAGAACAAAAAGATCGAAACCATTGATAAAGAAGTTCGCGCTTTCAATGAAGAAGAAGAAAAGAAAAAGGGCAGCCTAGTCCAAGCGCAAAAAGATTTTCGAGAAGTGCAACAAGAATTTAATAGGCAAAATAGTTTGCTCAATGAAGTAAAAGTAGTTTTGGCTAGACTAGAAACTAGGCAAGAAGATTTACAGCGTGAGATTGCCGAGGAAATGACAGATTTCCAAGCCAAGAAAGTTGCTCATGTTGATACTGATAGTAGTCGGGTACAAATTTCTAACTTGAAAAATCAATTACAAATCATCGGAGGCATAGATCCTAGCGTGACCGAGGAGTTTCAACAAGTGGATGAGCGCTACAATTTTCTAAAAACCCAAAGCGACGACCTTAATGAGGCTATTGCTCACCTAGAAAAAATTATCAAAGATCTCGATGAATCAATCTCCAAACAATTTGATCAATCATTTCACAACATCAATAAATTATTTGATACGCACTTCAAAAAATTATTTCAAGGTGGTAAAGCTGAATTAATTCTCGATATCAAAGAAAGTGTTATCGGTGGCGGTGAAGAGGTGTCCGCCCAAGGCGGACCCGCCTTTGGCGGGGAGGAGCCGATAGAAAAGAAAACCCAGAAGCAATACGGTATAGAAATCAAGGCTACACCTCCAGGCAAGAGGCTATCGGGCATCAGTATGCTATCGGGTGGTGAAAAAGCTCTGACCTCGATTGCTTTGATTTGCGCCATCATTGCCAATAATCCTTCACCATTTGTAGTGCTAGATGAAGTAGATGCTGCTCTAGACGAGGCTAACTCAATTCGCTTTAGCGAGATACTCCAAGAGTTATCAAACAAGACGCAGTTTATCGCTATTTCTCACAATCGAGCGACCATGCATCACGCCAAAATAATATATGGCGTGACTATGGGTGATGATAGTGTTTCCAAGCTACTCTCCATGAGTTTTGCTCAAGCCGATGAAATAGCCGCTAGATAAATAAAATAAAAATCCTCCGCCCGTTGGCGGAGGATTTTTTTATTGTCCGTAGATATTTTTTAATAGATCGGGATTTTTTCCGCTATCTCGTAGATATTTCACATTGATATCACGCACCGCTTCACAAACTTTTTCTTGCTCGTAAAGTTCTGCTTCTTTGAGCATGGCAATGTAGGTTTCAAAATCTTTGATAAAGCAATGACCGCCAGCACCACGTCCGCCTTGGTGTACTACATCAAGATGAGTAGAGCCAATGCGTGGATCATGAGCCAAGGCATCTTTTATCACCTCGTGATCTAGTCCGTGTTTTTGCTCTAGGTCATAAAGAGTGTTCATAAAAACTACCTTGTAATAAAACCAGCAGTTGTTAGCGTACTTGATAAGTTCTGCTTGCTCAGCAGTAGTGATTAGTTCGTAGGGGCTTTTTGGTAGAGTAGCGATGATATCTTGCGCTTTGTTTTTCAAATCTTGATTATTTATATCAGTGACGCCGATAATATTTCTATCAGGATGACGAGCATCTTCGGCGGCAGTTTTTTCGGTCAAAAATTCTGGACTGTGCATGACAAAAATATCAGGGTACAATTTTTGCATTTTTTGTGTAGTACCGATTTTGATAGTTGATTTGATGACTGCTATTTTTCCACGGCCTATCAACCGCAAAACTTCTTGCACCACACTATCGTCAAAACCACTTGGTGTAGTAGGCGTTGGTACAGCGATAAAGACAATATCACAAGTAGCTATTAGTTCTTTATTTTGCGGAAATCGACCACGATCATAACGCACCACTTCATAGCCACGCTCCTCATAGTCATCAGCATAGCTTTTGCCAATAAATCCTTGTCCGATAAATCCAATTTTCTGCATTTTGTTTGTAGATAGCTTTTTATGCTGAGTATTATAGCAAAAAGGCAAAAGAATAGTCCAGGAGGAGCGTTTGGCTAATCAATATTGACAAACCATCTCAAATATAGTAATATTTTGGCACCTTTTAATAATTAATTTCTAAAAAAAGGATGTTAGCTATAAGAATGGCTAGAGTTGGTCGCAAAAAACAAGCTATGTTCAGAATAGTTGTTTCTGAGAAAAAGCGTGATATGTATGGTGACCACCTAGAGATTGTTGGTAATTATAACCCTCAAAGCAAAGTGGCCGTCTTGAAAGCCGATCGTATCAAATATTGGCTATCAATGGGCGCTGTCGCTTCTGCTTCTTTACAAAACTTATTGATCAAACAGGGCGTGATCACTGGCAAAAAAGCCAAATCAGTCAGCTTGACCAACAAGAGAAGAGTAAAGATGGCTGCCAAGGTAAAAGCCGAAACAGTCGAAGCTAAAGTTGAGGCTCCAGTAGCCGAAACAAAAGAAGAAGTAGTTGAAGAGGCTGCTGCTTAAATTTTTGTTTGACCGTTTTTTTAAATTATATTATAATGCTTTAAGTTATTCCTTAGCTTGAAGAATAACGTTTAAGAAGTTATTAAAGAAAAAATATGAATGATAAAGAATTTTTGGAGACAATCGTTAAAGCTTTAGTTGAGAAACCAGAAGACGTTGTTGTCGAAAGGACTATCGACGAGCGCGGAGTGCTATTGACCCTAAAGGTTAATCCAGCTGAGATGGGCAAGATTATCGGTAAGCAAGGACAAACTGCTAGATCATTGAGAACTTTGTTGCGCATCATGGGCAACAAAAATAACTCTTATGTAAACTTGAAAGTTTACGAACCAGAAAAAGAAGGCAGACCAATGTCCGCCCCAATGTCTGCTCCAATGCCTCACGTCGAGACTCAACACGAAGAAGTCGACGACTTAAAACTATAATTTGTACATAAAAATTAGAAAGACTCACCGTAAGGTGGGTCTTTCGTTTTTTATAAATATAAGGTAAGGTAAATAGGTAATATAAAAATATATGTCAAAATGTTTAGTGACTGGTGGAGCTGGTTTTATCGGCTCAAACTTAGTTGATGCTTTGGTGTCTAGTGGCCACCAGGTAGTGGTGATAGATAATCTATCTTCTGGCAAAAAAGAAAATATCAATCCTCAAGCAAAATTTCATCTTTTGGATTTACAAAAAATCGAAGACATTAAACCTATTTTTCAGGGCGTTGATTATGTTTTTCATGTAGCCGCTTTTCCACGCGTTCAGCCATCGATCCAAGATCCGATTTTTTCCAATGAGATGAATCTGACTAATACGCTCAATGTGCTGGTTGCGGCCCGGGATGCCAAAGTAAAAAAGGTAATCTACAGTGCTTCATCATCAGCCTATGGTGATCAGGAAACTATGCCACTAGTTGAGACCATGGAAGCTAGACCTTTGAGTCCCTATGGTTTGCAAAAATATGTTGGCGAACTTTATTGTCGTCTCTTTACCCAAGTATATGGAATGCCAACGGTCTCTTTGCGCTACTTCAATGTCTATGGCAATAGACAAGCCTTGGAAGGCGCCTACTGTCTAGTCATGGGCATATTTGTTTCACAAAGACTAAAGAATGAATCAATGACCATAGTCGGTGATGGTGAAAATCGTCGTGACTATACCAATGTCGCCGATATTGTTCGTGGAAATGTACTAGCCATGGAGAGTGATAAAGTAGGTAGTGGTGAAGTGATCAATCTTGGTCGAGGAAAAAGCTTTAGCATCAATGAATTAGCTAAAATGATTGGCGGGCCAAGTGTACATATCGAAGCTCGACTAGAACCAAAAGAAAGTTTAGCGGACAACAATCTAGCTAAAGAACTTTTGGGCTGGGAGCCTCAAGTAAATTTACCAGAGTGGCTAGAAGGCTACAAAAAAGAAATGGGATTAAAATAATTTTATGAAAAGATTTGATATACTGACAATTTTTCCAAATATTTTAGATAGCTATTTTGATTCTTCAATTTTGAAAAGAGCACGAGATAAAAAACTAATTGAAGTGCGCACTCACGATATTCGGGATGCCGCGACTGACAAAAGAAAAACAGTTGATGATACTCCTTATGGTGGTGGACCAGGGATGGTGATCAAGATAGAGCCGGTTTATAAAACTTTGAAAAAAATATGCAGGGTTAAAAGTAGTAAGACGCGAATTATTTTATTAACTCCACGTGGTAATACTTTGGATCAGAATAAAGTAAAACAATTAGCTAAATATGATCGTCTGATTTTGATCGCTGGACACTACGAGGCTATTGATGCGCGCATTGATAAATTTATTGATGAAAAAATTTCTTTAGGTAATTTTGTTTTGACTGGTGGTGAGCTAGCAGCTGCCTGTGTGGTAGATAGCGTCTCTCGTCTGGTCAAAGGAGTAGTGGGTAAAGAAGAGTCGGTGGCTGATGAATCTTTTAGTTTTTATGATAAGCAAACTAAACAATTTAATGTCGAATTTCCGCAATATACTAGACCAGATAAATTCATGAACTTGGCAGTGCCAAAAGTTTTATTGTCTGGTAATCATAAATTGATCAAAGAGTGGCGAACCAAACAATCAAAAGCGCGATAGTCTAAAAATAAAAAATATTTTAATAATAATTATTTAAAAAAATTTAATGAAAAACATATATCATATTTTTACTCATCCTGATGTTGAAAAGTCGAGGATTAACAAAGAGGTGCTAAAAGTTTTTTTGGGTAAAGAAAACATTGAAAGCCGTAAACTTTATGAAAGCTATCCTGATTGGAAAATAGATGTAGCTACAGAAAAGGAAAGTCTGTTAAAAGCAGACCTCATTGTCGTGCAGACTCCTTTTTATTGGTATTCAACACCTGGTTTATTTAAAGAGTGGGAAGATAAAGTGTTGGAATACGGCTTTGCCTATGGTGAGGGTGGTGATAAGCTCAAGGGTAAAAAATTACAAATAGTTTTATCAACCTTCGGACCAGCTGAAGCTTATCAAAAAGATGGCTACAATAATTTTACTATCGAAGAATTATTGCGACCGCTGGAGCAAACTGCCAATCTTTGTCAGTTAGAGTTCCTGAAACCCTTGGTAATTTATGGTACTGCTCATAAATCAGATGAAGAAATAACAGCTTTTAAAGATTTCGTTGAGACGGAAATTAATAAGCTAGCAGCTTAATACCTAAATTAAAAAATAAAATATATTTTTTTGAGCACCCCGACCTTTTATAGGGTTTGGGGTGTTTTTTGTATAGTATTGACAAAAATGATGTTTTCTGGTAGTATAAAGTGTTTTGTGCCCGATCCTTGACAGTGTAGTTTCGTAACTTGATTTTAGAGAGGAGAGAGGAGTTTTTGCCGAAGCTTTACATGGTGTAGAGCTTCCTGTTTTGAAGGATCAAAACTAAGGAGTGCAAGATGAAGAAAGTGTTGATTTTCCTGTTGCTCTTGCTTGCTGGCCAGTCTTTGGCCAAGCCCGTGGAGTGTGATTCCCGTTCGCTGCGCATCAATCTGATGCCCGGCGAAGTGGGTCAGACTCTGACCCAGGACAACTTCCGCAGTCTGCCTACTGGCTTCATGGCAATGGTCGATTCGGCCAACGTGAACCAGTGTCGGATTGTGGTCGAGGTCAGCAATGACCCGACCAAGTGGAAGATGCTGCGCCTGATGTCGCAAGATTCTCGCTACAAGGGGGTCAACTTCGAGACCATGAACTTGGTCTTCGATGGCGCTCTCAACGTGGCGAGACGGCAGGCGGCTGATCAGTTCTTGAACTGGATTGGCGTATCGCCTGATGCGATCATCGATTACCGTCCCATGCGGGATGGTAAGCAGTGTTTTGTCGAGGTCTATTCGGCACCGTTGTTGCCTTATCAGCAGCCGCGGATTGTCGAACGCATCGTCGAGAAGCCGGCAGAGAGCAGTAGCTCGTCACCGAGTTTCCAGATGCCGAAGTTGCCGAAGTTTGGTTTGGCGGCGCACCTCGGTGCTACGTCTACCATCGATGGTAAGGTCGCGCCTATGGCGACCTTGACTCTACGCATCGACGGAAGTCTGGTGCAGGTCTATGGTTTTCAGTCACTGCTTTTTCCCAGGGAAGAAGATTTCCTGGAGAAGGGTAGCGATGTGTATGACCAGGGTGTCGGCCTCTTGGCTGGCAAGCAGCTCAGCCAGAAAATTTGGCTGATCGCCGGCTATGAGAGGCAGGAAATCCTACTGGACGATCAGAGTGATCAGTCCGGCAAAAATATTTCCTGGTTCCAGGGAGGCGAGGCTGGTCTGATGCTTCGTGGTGACGATTATTTCGTCACTTTGACCGGCTTGTACGGTCACAAGAAGGTTTGGTCTCAGACTTGGGACCAGACGCTCGAAACCGACATGGGTGCTCGCCTGGCGGTGGGCATTCGTTTCAAGGGAGGTAAGTGATGAAGGAGCTCAAATTTCTCCTCATGCTGTTCATGCTGATCGGCCTCTTCGCCGGCTGTTCGGACGAGGTCACTCGTCCGCAGCTTCCGCAAGTCGATCAGTTCACGGTCGACGCGACGGCGTCGCCTACGGTTGCGACCGTCGGCGATTGGGTGGTTTTCCACGCCGACAAACGTGGCGGCGTGGCTCCGTACCAGGATTACTGGTACTTCCGGGATTTGAACGTCGCGGTGGGTGAGGACTACCATCGTCAGATGGACACCGAGGGGTTTTTCACCTTGGTGGTCTCCTCATACGATGAAAGCGGTGTGGCGGCCTACGACTCGGTAACTGTGACTGTGCTTCCGTCTCAACCTGAGCCTCTGTCTATCGATCTCGATGTCACTCCGGCTATTATGGAGGCGAACAATTTCACCTACCTCCACACTCACGTGGTCGGCGGGACCCAGCCCTACAAGAAATACACCTTCTTCATGGATGACATCCAGATGGGTGACAACACGGTGGGCTGGTTCCGCAGGCTGATGGATCAGCAGGGGAACTTCGAGTTTCGTGTCACTGTCGTCGATTCACTGGGCGCCACGGCGAGTGATTCAATGATGGTTTCGGTGGTGGCACCGAACATCATCGAAAGCTGTGTGGATTCCGATCTCAAGGTCGGTCCTGCAGACCGTGATGATGAAGACGAGCTTTACTTCGGACAGACCGGCATCGGCAACTTGACTGTTGCGATGCGCTTCGATACTTCGGAGCGACGTTTCGTCGTTTTGAGCTTCCACTACGCCGACGGGAGCGTGAGTTACTTCACGATTCCGGATCTTGGTGTGGCACGGCCTTCGAATGTCCTGGTTGATCTGGGACAGGTACGTGTCGAGCCAACCATGAACATCACAATGCGTTGGACGGGCAGTCCGTCCAAGTGCGACCAGTGGGTTCGCGCGACGGAGTTCTGTCTCTCGATCGAGGGACCGAACAAGGCAACTGATGGCATCCCCATCATCCGTCTCGGAGAAGGAGGAAATTACACATTGGTCGAGTAGTTGGCGACAAAGCCAGCCTCGGCAAAGGCCCCGGTCTACTACGGTAGATCGGGGCCCTTTTTATATCCCGCCTGGGTAGGTAGAAAGCCCTTGACAAAGACCTGTTTTTGCCCTATTATAGTGAGGCATTAAAAAAACGATCCCAAACGTAGCAGATTGAAAAATAAGAGTTGCTTTAAGAAAAGGCAGAAATGTCCAAAATTTTTTAGGCATTGCTGTTTTTTCTTGAATCTTTTTAACTCCATTTTTTAAAAAGTTTTTAGGGAAAAAAAGTTGTTTGACAATTGGAAAGTGAGAGCTTTTAGTCAATTCTAAAAGTATATAAATTTTATTGTGTTTTAAAAACACATTTAGCAATAGAGAAGTTTCAAAACTTTTCTGTTTTTTAACAGAGAGTTTGATCCTGGCTCAGGGTGAACGCTGGCGGCATGTCTAAGGCATGCAAGTCGAACGTATCTCGCAAGAGATGCGTGGCAAACGGGAGAGTAACACATTGGTAA